>CAIXUE010000286.1 GCA_903922545.1 uncultured Alphaproteobacteria bacterium
CCACGGCATCGGAGTTCCTCTATACCGTCAACGCCTTTGCCGATCTGCGCCGCCGGGTGGTGATCGCCGCCGACCGCGCGCCGCAGGCGCTGGAAGGCCTGGGCGCCGACGTCAAATCACGCCTGGCCGGTGGGCTTTGCATCGCTCTCGACAAGCCGGACCGCGAAACGCGCCTGGCCATTGTGCGGGCGCGGGCGGCCGAATTCTGCCGCCACAAGCCCGAAGTGATTTTGCCCGACAATGTGCTGGAGCGTATCGCCGACCTGGATGATGCTTCCCCGCGCGAATTGATCGGCGTCTTCACCAAGCTGGCCACCTATGCCGATCTCACCAAGAAACCGGTGACCCTGGAAACCGCCGAAGAAGCGGTGGGCCTGCGGTCCAGCCCCGGCGCCAAAACCTCGATTGAAGACATTCAGCGCAAGACCGCCGAATTCTACAAACTTGAGGTCAAGGATTTTCATTCGCCGCAGCGCGCCCGCCGCGTCGCCCGTCCGCGCCAGGTGGCCATGTATCTGTCACGCAAGCTGACCAGCCGTTCCCTGCCGGAAATCGGCCGGCGTTTCGGCGGCCGTGACCACACCACGGTGCTGCATGCCTGCCGCCGCATTGAAGCATTGATCGATGAGGATCCGCTGTTCCGCCAGGAAGTGGATTTCCTCTCCCAGATGCTTCAGCGTCGGGGAGAACTCTGACCGCTCTCATTGAGGCTCATGACTTAAGCAAGCGGTTCGGCGCTGTCACGGCGCTGGACCGCTTGTCGCTTTCCGTGCCCCAAGGCGGCGTTTACGGAATCCTGGGCGCCAACGGCGCGGGCAAAAGCACTTTCTTTCGCCTTTGCCTGGACCTGCTCAAGCCGGGCGGCGGCAATCTGTCTTTGCTGGGCGGCACGCCCGGTGATGCCACCATCCGCCGCAAGATCGGCGCGATGATCGAAACCCCGCGCTACCATCCTTTTCTCACCGCGACGCAAACACTGGTCATGCTGGCGCGCGCCAGCGGTATCACCACACCCGACGCCTCCTACTGGCTGGGACGTGTGGGCCTGACGGAAGCGGCAGGGCGCAAAGTGCATCATTTTTCCGTGGGCATGAAACAGCGGCTGGGCATCGCCGCGGCGCTGGTTTCGCGGCCCCAGCTTCTGATCCTCGATGAACCCACCAGCGGCATGGATCCGGCCGGTATTCAGGAAATGCGGGCCCTGATGCGCGGGCTGGCCGACAAGGACGGCGTCACCATCCTTCTTTCCAGCCATCTGCTGGACGAAGTGCAGCGTGTCTGCGACCGCGTCGCCATCTTCAATCGCGGCAAGCTGGTGGCCGAAGAACGCGTCGATACCTTACTGGCCGGCCAGGAAAAACTTCGCCTGATGGCAACATCTCAGGCGGCCCTGCTGGCGGCGCTGGGCGGCCTTGGCGCGGCGGATGGCGATGGCGTTCTGGTCACCGTCAGCCGCGCCGAGGCGCCGGCACTTTTGCGCGAACTTGTCACCAACGGCATCGATCTGATCGAAGCGCGCTGGATCGGCGGCGGGCTGGAGAAATTCTATCTCGAACAGACCCAAGGGGCGCCCCATGCTGGCTGACGCCATTGCCGCCGAAGGCTACAAATTGCTGCGCAATCGCGGCCTTTTGTTCTGGGGCTTTTGTGCCGCGCCGCTGGCCAATTTCCTGTTCGCCCTGATGACGGAAACCTATCTTTTCCTGCGCGGTTCGGGCGCGGCCCTGCGCCTGTCAGCGGCGGGTACGCGCCTGGATATCGGCGCGCAATTGCTGCAGGGGCTTTCCTCGCCCACATCATTCTTCTTTGAAATGTTCATCATCACCGGCGCCGCCGCGCTTTTTGCCGGCGAATATCGCTGGGAAACCTGGCGCCTGCTGGTGCCGCGCAACAGCCGGACCAATCTCCTGCTGGCCAAATTCGCGGTTTTCGCCATGGCAGCTTGCGCTACCATTTTCGCTTTCGGGATTTTGACGGCCCTGGCCGCGCTTTACAGCGCCCTGCTGAACGGGATGACGCCCACGGGCTTCGCCGTCAGCCTGCCGCGTGCCCTGGGCGTGTTCGCCGGCTCGCTGGCCGAACTGATGGTGCTGGCGGGCCTCATCGCCCTGGTCGCCACCGTCAGCCGTGCCCAGATGGCGGCCATGCTGGCGGGTATTTTCTTTGTCATCGCCCAGGCCATCGGCATGGGGCTTGCCCAGCCCTGGGAAGCGCCGCTTAAGGACTTCGTGTATCTGCCGGCCATGTCGGCCTATCTGATCCGCGCCTGGTCGGCGGGCACCGCAATTGGTCCGGGCACCTTTGCCGACCCCGCCAAAATCGCGCCTGCGGCCCTGTTCCTGCTGCTCTGGATTGGGCTTCTGGCGGGACTTTCCATCGCCCTTTTCCGGCAGCAGGATCTGTCCCGGGAATAGGGTCTGAAAATCCCGCTTTTCCGCGTGAAAATGGGGCCTTGTGACGGGCGATTTTTTTGCCCTTTCAGCCCCCTTTTGCTATGGTCATTTCCTTGAGTCTTGGCGCCCCTTCCCTGGCGGATGGGGGCCGTTCCAAAACACAAGAAATTGGGTTTTTCCGGGCGCTTTTTTGGCGGCCCGCACACGCTCTGTCAGCGACGGGTTGAGACGATGAAAATCAATGTCGAACGCGGCGCCTTCCTGAAGGCGCTTTCCCATGTCCAAAGCGTGGTGGAGCGCCGCAACACCATTCCCATCCTCTCCAACGTGATGCTGGAAGCCGGCAAGGGCAATCTGAAGCTCACTGCCACCGACCTGGATATCGAAATTGTGGGTTCGATCCCGTCGGACATTCTGCGCAACGGCTTCGCCACCGCGCCGGCGCACATGCTCTACGACATTGTCCGCAAACTGCCCGAAGGCGCCCAGGTTCAGGTTGAACTTCTTTCCAGCGAAGGCGGCAGGCTGGCGGTTTCCGCCGGTTCGTCGCGCTTTGAACTGGCCTGCCTGCCCAAGGA
>CAIXUE010000287.1 GCA_903922545.1 uncultured Alphaproteobacteria bacterium
AGCGCTGCCAAAATAATCAAGCCCTGATGCGAAATTGGGCGTGATTATTTTATAAGTACATAATTTGAATGTGAAATATGGACCACCCGTCAGGTGGTCATGCCCTCAAACACTTCAAAACCCAGATCGATGATCTGGGAAGGGCCGCGCGACAAAAGCAGCTTGGCGCCGATTTCGCCCACCGTAACGCGCGGGGTGCGGATGGTGGACAAAGGCTGGGGCAGAAGGCGGCCCACATCCAGCCCGTTATGGCCGAACAAGGCCAGATCATCAGGCACGGAGATGCCGTCGGTCAGGCAATGGAAATAGCCGCCCACCGCCATGTCGTCATTGGCGAAATAGACCGCTTCCAGGTTGGGCGCGCGCTTGAGAAGACGCTGCAGCCCGTCACGCCCGGTCTTGATCGAGGACAGGCCGGGGGTGATTTCCTCATCCGCCGGGGTAAGCCCCGCTTCGGCCAAAGTGAGCTTGAATTCGGCATAGCGTTTGCCGGCGCGCAGATCGTGGGTGGCTTCGTTGCCGACATATCCGATGCGGCGGAATTTGCGTTTCAGAAGATATTGCGCGGCGGCGCGGCCGGCGGCGCGGTTGGAAAAGCCCACCACAATATCGATGCCGGGGCCATCAATATCGCCCACCTCAACCACGCGCACACCTGAGTCTTTGAGCATGGCGCGGCCACGCTCGCTGTGTTCCAGGCCCGCGATGAGAATGCCGCCGGGCCGCCAGCTGAGGATGGATTCAATAAGCTGTTCTTCGCGCGCCGCATCATATTCGGTGACGCCGACCACCGACTGAAAGCCCGCCGTTTCCAGCACCGAAGACGTGCCGCGCAGAAGATCGGGAAACACCGAGGTGGTGAGCGCCGGAATGATGATGCCGATCAGCTGGGAGCCGGTGGAGGCCAGCGCGCCCGCGACACGATTGGGGACGTAATTCAGATCGCGCGCCGCTTTGAGGACCCGTTCGCGCACATCTTCGGAAAAAGAACCCTTGTTGCGCAGGACGCGCGAGGCGGTGCTTTCGCCCACATCGGCGGCGCGCGCGACCTCGGTCAGGGTGGTGGCGCGAAAAACGACATGGGGCGGAACGGTCATAAGGGTGACCTAAGGGAGGGACAGGGATTCAGTATACGGAAGATACGGAGGCGGCAATGGAGGAGAAAGCTGGTGTTTTCGCTTGACGCAAGGCCCCTCAAGGCACTGTTGCGCGGAAGTCCCCTTGGCATGCATTCAATGCGCATCGACGTACTGAAATGCACGGCGCCAGAAGAGGACCGGCATCTAACACATAATTACTTGTATTAAAACAATACTTCTATTTGATATTCTATTAAGACTCCAAAAAGCACACCCCCAGAAGCAGATTTTGGCGCAGAGTTTTCAGACTGATCACGCCCCTGGCTGCTCTTTCGGCCCTTTAATCAACATCGGTAGTTTGGCATTCATGTCGCTGAAAAGCACCACCGCCGCTTCGAAGTCCACCGCCATCCGGCCAAGCGAGCCAGGCCCCGCCCCGCCACGCTTCGCGTAGGCCTCAGTCAGCGTTTCCAGCAGATGGCGTTTGTATTCAGTGTCAAGGTTGCCAGTTAGCTGATCGCCCTTGGATTCCACCGCCAAGATACGCTCGCCCGAACTATCCT
>CAIXUE010000288.1 GCA_903922545.1 uncultured Alphaproteobacteria bacterium
ATTGCCGCTCGAACCGCGCCAGCGCGGAAGCAGAAAAGACCATGCGTTCCAGCACGCGCGCTGGCGCGCTGTCTGTGCCCATCGAAGCCAGCGCCTGCCGCGCCAACCCATCGGCGCGGTCATTTTCGCGCACCCGCATCACCACGCGGTCGGTCAGGCGCTTGATATTTTCCACCAGAACCAGGCGCAGCGTGATCGCAATCGCCCACAGCTCGCCAATCTTCAGCGGCGCGACTTCCTGATAGGCATTGAGAAACCGTTCCAGCCGCTCCATGTCAAAGCCGCTGTCGGTGTGCGCCACAATCGCCCAGGCAATGCCGTACACGCGCGGGAAACCCGCAAGCGGGCCTTCGATCAGCTTTGGCAATTCGCGATAAAAGCTTGGCGGCAGATCGCGCTGAACCTGGCGCGCCTGTTCTTCAACAATGTGAAAATTGTCGAGAAACCATTCACCGGCCGAGGTGATGGAGTGACCGGCCTTCGCCTCTTTGGCCAGCACAACGAAATTTTCCGTCAGGTCGCCGATATTCTGGCGCAGCTTTTTGGGCAGCGCGGTGAGCTGGCCTACCGCTTTGCCGACCGGCTGCGCCGCGGCCAGGCTGCGGGCATGCTCCTCCAGCCGATCCACGCTGAACAAGTCAGAGCGGATTGGGGGCAAAGCGCTGCTGGCGCTCAAATCGATGCGGAAAGACAAATTTTATCCGATGAAATAGGCCTAATGCTTTGAATACGCTGCGGAAACCAAAAAGTTCCCTGGCTGCGTCACCGGAATGCGAATAAGCGGACTGCCTCGCTGGTACGGCCCTTGAGCAGGCCCGGCATAAGCCCTGCGGCAATCATCGAATAAATGGTGCCATTGCCGCCAAAGCCCATCACGGCAAAGCAATTTTTCAGGCCCGGAACTTCGCCAATCAGCGGCAGGCCATCGGCGCTTTCGCCAAAGGCCCCCGCCCAGATGTGGGTCCAGTCCGGTTTGACGCCCAGCAGCCGGGTAGTCTTGGCCGCCAGCTTGCGGCTTTTGAGGCCCAATGTTTGCGCCCGATAGATGGGGCTATCCAGATCGGCATCCTCGCCGCCCACGATCAGGCGGCCTTTGCCGTCCGTGCGCATGTAAAGATAAGGCTCAGCGGCTTCCCACACCAGGGTGCGATCCAGCCATTGCGGATAGGCAGCGCGCGGCGCCGTGGCCGCCGCCCAGCTGGAGGTGACTTTCACCGCTTTGGTTTTCAGTCCCGGCACGATTTCATAGCCGGTGCAGAACACAACTTTGCCTGCCTCGATGAAATGCGATCCGGCGTCCAGCACCACGCCATGGCCGGTGCTCATAACGCCGCACACATTGACAGGTGAAAAAAGCCGCGCGCCGCGGCGCATCGCCCGCCGCAACAGCCCATAGGTCAGCGCCACCGGATCAGCCACCGCCGAACCGGCGGAATAGATCGCCGCCGTACGGTCGATGCCATAACGCGCTTTCAGCACCGCGCCGGAAAGATAATCGCAAGACAGTCCGGCGCGGTTGCGCGCCTTGGCCTCCCGCTGCATGGCACGTCCGCCAAGCCGGTCGCCGCTGAGATAAAGCGCATCACGGTTTTGAAGGTCACAGACAATATTTTCCCCGCGCACCATGCGGATCAGCTTTTGGGTGGCGCGGTACGAAATCTGCCAGGCCTTCACTGCCCTGGCATGACCGATGCGATCCGCCAGTTCGATCAGCGGTGTATCGATCTCAAATTGCAGCATGGCGGTGGAGGCATGGGTGCTGCCGCCGGCCGGCGGGCGCCGGTCCAGCACCACCACATTGCCATACTGCCGGCTGAGGGCATCAGCCATGAAGGCACCCGAAACGCCCGCCCCCACAATGGCGACGTCACAGCGCAAGCTGCCCTTTAAGGCCAATGTCTTCGGAAG
The DNA here is from genome assembly GCA_903922545.1 of uncultured Alphaproteobacteria bacterium. Next base: position 1,909 of record CAIXUE010000288.1, read on the forward strand.
CTTGTGCGGCGTGTCGCTCCAGACCGAATGACCGGTGCGAAGATTTTTCTGGGGCGCAAGGGCGATGGACGCGGGCATGGTCAGGCAACGCGGCTGCGCCGCCTTTGTCTCCCGTTCCGGGAAAAGAATACCCTGGTGCAGATCAGCACTGGCCACGCCCGGGGTCTGCGGCGGCCGGGTAAGGTCACGAAGTGCGGCGATGATCGAGCGCTGGCGCCAAATTTGGGGGAGCGGATGCTGCCTGCGCGGTTTCAGGACCGGGCTGTGGTGATCCGGGAGCTCCTCCCCCAGGACCTGAAGCTTGAGATTGAACAGCTGACCCATACCGAGGCGATCAACGCAGCGCGGTTTCTGGCCGGCGTGGTGGGCGAAGCCCATGCCCGGCAGATGGACCGTGCAACGCGGTTGGCGTGGCACAAGACGCTTCAGCAGCGTCACCCCAAAAACCTCGATGCGCCGTCCTGGTTCTGGACCAGCGTGGTGGACTTGGTGGCGAGCCACGAGGCCGCCTATCTGGACCATTGCCGGCGGTATCAATCTTTGGAAGCAGCTTAGAAGGCCCAAGACGCGTGTAGGGTAGCTTCAGATAGAACCCACTGAATGGCTCTCGGGTGCGGAACTCTCGAGATGTTGCAGATTAGTCCAATTTAGCGCCAACAAGAATACCAACAATTCAGCGACTTGCCGGAACGTGGATCAGAACGAGGCGTTGCCAACACAGTTCTCCCACATTCTTCCCACATACAGGCCCTTCAATGGCATCGAATCCGCGTTCGACCGCCAGCATTGCCGGCCATCCGCTGCATGCCATGCTGGTGCCAATTCCCATCGCCTGCTTTGCGGGAACGCTGATTACCGACATCACCTATGCCAAAACCGCCAACATGCAGTGGGCCAATATGTCAGCCTGGATGCTGACCATCGGTCTGGTGGTGGCGTTGTTTGCCGTGATTGCCGGGCTGGTTGATTTTTTAGGCGACCGGCGCATCCGCGATTTACAAGCTGTCTGGATTCATGCCGGCGGCAACGCCGTGGCGCTGATCCTGGCGATCATCAACGCCTTCATTCACAGCCGCGATGCCTATACCTCGGTGGTCCCCTGGGGTCTTGTCCTGTCGGCGCTGACCGTGTTGATCCTGGCTGTCACGGGCTGGATGGGATGGGAACTGGTCTATCGTCACCGCGTGGGCGTGCGGGAGAACGGCACATGAAAAAGCTTCTTCTATCCTGCACCCTGACGGCGTTGGCTCTGGCCGCCTGCGGCCCCGCGCCTATCGATCCCAAACGGCAGATCGGCGCGCACCCATACCTGCCAGACATTCATCAATATCTTTTGCCGCCCATGCATGTGGTGAAAAATGTCGGTTGGGGCAACGTCATGCCCAAAGCGGCGGCCGGCCTGCAAGTGACGGCGCTGGCCCGCAATCTGAAAAATCCTCGCTCGCTGTATGTCTTGCCCAATGGCGATGTTCTGGTGGCGGAAACCGATGGCCCTCCGGCGCCGGTGAACCGGCCCAAGGAATTCGTCATGAACTGGATCGAGATGGAGGCGCATTCCAGCGTCAAGGCCGGCAACCGCATCCTGTTGCTGCACATCGGCCCCGACGGCGCCACCAGCCAGAGTGTTTTTCTGGATCATCTCAATTCGCCGTTTGGCATGGTGCTGGTGGGCAATGACTTTTATGTCGCCAACACCGATGGGGTGATGCATTTCCCTTATCAGGACGGCCAGACCCAGATCACCGCGCAGGGCAACCTGCTCACACCCCTGCCGGGCGGGCCGATCGATCATCACTGGACCAAAAGCCTGACCGCAAGCCCGGACGGCAGCAAGCTCTATGCCGGCGTCGGCTCGAACAGCAACATCACCGAAAATGGCATCGAAGCGGAAAAAGATCGTGCCGCCGTGTGGGAGATTGACCGCACCACCGGCGCGCACCGGCTTTTCGCCACGGGCCTGCGCAATCCCAATGGCCTGAGCTTTGAACCGCAAAGCCACGCCTTATGGGTGGTGGTCAATGAGCGTGACGAATTGGGCCCGGATCTGGTGCCCGATTACCTGACCAGCGTGAAGGACGGCGCCTTTTATGGCTGGCCTTACAGCTATTACGGCCAGCATGTCGATCCGCGGGTGATGCCGCAGCGCCCCGACCTGGTGGCAAAGGCCATTCCGCCGGATTATGCGCTTTCCAGCCATGTCGCGCCTTTGGGCCTTACGTTTGACACCGGCGACAACCTTCCCGCAGCTTACCGTGGCGGCGCCTTTGTGGGTGAGCATGGCAGTTGGGATCGCACGATCCTGAACGGTTACAAGATTGTGTTCGTGCCTTTTGCCAATGGCGCACCCAGTGGCATGGCGCAGGATGTACTCACCGGCTTTGTGGATGGCGACACCACGCATGGCCGCCCCGTTGGCCTGGCCATGGATAAAAGCGGCGCGCTGCTGGTGGCCGATGATGTTGGCGGCACGATATGGCGCGTCAGCGCGGCCGCCCAAGCGAGATAACGCGCGCCCTTTCCGTGTGGCCTGGCGATTACAAGCTGACGCCACAATTCAGCCACCCAGTATGGTAGTTTAGATAGAACAAATGGCTGGTGGGCCCGGCAGGACTCGAACCTGCGACCTAACCGTTATGAGCGGTCAGCTCTAACCAACTGAGCTACAGGCCCCGAACCGGGGTATAACAGATGCGCCCCGATTTTGCCGTGTTTTTTCAGGACCATAGCCCGCATTTTTGAGGGTTTTGGAAAAATGAAACAGGTGCTGTTTGCGGCGCTCGCGCTGTTGTTGGGGCTCTCGAGCGCATGGGCGCAGTCGAGAACCATCACCATGTCGGGCCAGGGCGAGGAACAGGCGGTGCCCGATGTAGTGACCCTGTCGGCGGGGGTCAGTACACAGGCGCCCACGGCGGCGGCGGCGTTGTCCGCAAACAGCGGGCGCATGCAGACGGTTTTTGCGGCGCTGAAGAAACTGGGCGTGGCGGACAAGGACATGCAGACGGATAATTTTTCGGTGCAGCCGCAGATGACCGATAATCGGGTTACCAGCTATCAGGTCAGCAACCAGGTGCGGGTGCGGCTGGAGGATGTGAGCAAGCTGGGCGGGGCGCTGGACGCCCTGGTCAGCGCGGGCGCCAACCAGATGTATGGCGTCAATTACAGCTTCAAGGACAGCGCGCCGCTGCTGGCCAAGGCGCGGGCCGATGCGGTGGATGACGCCAAAGCCAAGGCGGACATTTATGCCAAGGCGGCGGGGGTCAGTTTGGGACCCATTCTTTCCATCAGCGAAAATGAGAATAGCGGCCCCAGGCCGGTTTTCATGGCCCCGATGATGGCGAAAATGGCGGCGACGCCGGTGGCGGCGGGCGAGGAAAGCGTCAGCGCCACGGTTTCCATTGTCTGGGAAATTCACTGAAGAAGCCTATATACAGAAGGGATGGAAAACCCCTTCTTTGAACATTGGACTGGCCCTTTGGGCGCGCCGCCTTTGGACCGCATCAGGCCGGAGCATTTTGCGCCGGCTTATGCCCGGGCGCTGGCGGAACATGATGTGGAGATCGAACGCGTCGCGGGCGCGCCGGCCAGTTTTGAAAACACCATTGTTGGCCTGGAGAAAAGCGGCAAGCTGCTGGCGCGGGTGGAAGCGGTGTTTGCCACCCTCACCTCGGCCAACACCAATGACGAGTTGCAAGCGCTTGAGCGGGAGATGGCGCCGCTGCTGTCGGCGCACTGGAATGCGATTTACCTGAACGCTGATCTGTTCGCGCGGATTGATGAGCTTTATCAAAAGCGCCAGGCGTTGGAGCTGGACAGCGAAAGCCTGCGAGTGTTGGAACGCTATCATCTGGATTTTGTGCGCCAGGGTGCCAAGCTGGAAGGAGGCCTGCGGACGCGGTTTGACGAGATCGGCCAGCGGCTGGCCAGCCTGGGGACGGAGTTTTCCCAGAATGTGCTGGCGGATGAACAGGAAGCCGTTTTTGCGCTGAATGAAGACCAAGTCGTTGGTCTGCCCGGGTTCGCCAAGGATGCAGCGGCGGCGACGGCCAAGGAACGGAGTGTCAATGCGCCTTATGCGGTGACGCTGTCACGTTCCAGCGTGGAGCCGTTCCTGCAATTCGCCGCGGACCGGGGTATGCGCGAGACGCTGTTCAAGGCGTGGATTTCGCGTGGGAACAATGACAATGCCCACAACAACAGGAAGATCATCGCCGAAACGCTGACGCTGCGGGCCGAGAAGGCGCGGCTGCTGGGTTACAAAAGCTATGCCGATTACAAGCTGGCCGACACCATGGCGGGCACGCCGGCCAAGGCGCGGGCGCTTTTGGAACAGGTATGGGCGCCGGCCAAGCGGCGGGCGCGCGAAGAACGCGATGACCTGGCGGCGCTGATCGCGGAAGAAGGCGGCAATTTCAAGCTGGCGCCTTGGGACTGGCGCTATTACGCCGAGAAGCTGCGGCAGAAACGCTATGCGTTCGATGAGGCGGCGCTGAAACCCTATTTCGAACTGGATCACATGATCCAGGCAGCGTTCTACACCGCCGGGAAATTGTTCGGGCTGTCGTTCCAGGAACGGCGTGACGTGCCGGTCTATCATCCCGATGTGCGGGTGTGGGACGTGGCGCGGGACGGAGCGACCATCGGGCTGTTCTATGGCGATTATTTCGCGCGGGAAGAAAAGCAGGGCGGGGCCTGGATGTCGGCCCTGCGCGATCAGGAAACGCTGGACGGCAATATCCTGCCGCTGATCCTGAACACCTGTAACTTCGTAAAGGCGGAGCCGGCGCTTTTGAGTTTTGATGACGCGCGCACCCTGTTTCACGAATTCGGCCATGCGCTGCATGGGCTGTTGTCGAAAGTTCGCTATCCCCGCCTGTCAGGCACAAATGTGGCGCGGGATTTTGTCGAGCTGCCGTCCCAGCTTTATGAACATTGGCTGGAAGAGCGGGACGTGCTGACGCGCTTTGCCGTGCATTACCAGACGGGCGCGTCGCTGCCGAAGCCGCTGCTGGAAAAATTGCTGGCGGCACGGAATTTCAACCAGGGCTTTGCCACTGTGGAATTTCTGGCTTCGGGCATTACGGATATGGATTTTCATAGTTTGGAAACGCCGGGCGAGATCGACCCGATGGCGCTGGAGGCCGACGTGCTGGCCCGCATCGGCATGCCGGAGGAAATTGCCCCCCGTCATGCGGCGGCGCATTTCGGGCATGTGTTCTCGGGCGAAGGCTATAGCGCGGGCTATTATTCCTATCTGTGGTCGGAGGTTCTGGACGCGGACGGGTTTGGCGCGTTCAAGCCCGATCCGTTCGACCCCCTTGCCGCGGCGCGGCTTTATAAGAATATCTATTCGGCGGGCGGGACGCATGATTTCGCCGAGGCTTACCGGCGGTTTCGCGGGCGCGATCCGGAAGTCAAAGCCCTGCTGGAAGGCCGCGGACTGGAGACAGCATGATGCGCAAGATGCTTGTTGTTGCCGCAGCCCTGGGCGCCACACTGATGATGGGCGCCGCGCCACCACAGTTAGCCATCACTGATCTGAAAAATCTTCCGATCGTGGAAAAAGCGCCCTATGACGAAAGCGCCAATGCCGATGCGGTGGTGGCCGCCGCTTTTGCCCGCGCCAAAAAAAGCCACAAGCTGGTGATGCTGGATCTGGGCGGCAACTGGTGCCCCGACTGCATCATCCTGGCGAATGTGATGCGCCTGCCGGCGATGGCTGACTTTATGCAGGCGCATTATGAATTCGCGTCGGTGGATGTGGGGCGGTTCGACAAGAACCTGCAGATTCCGGCGCGCTTTGGTTACACCAAGCGGCTCACCGGCGTACCCACCGTGCTGGTGGCGACGCCGGACGGCAGGCTGGTGAATGACGGCCAGGTGTTCGCGCTTTCCAATGCGCGGGACATGACGCCCCAGTCGCTGGCGGAATATCTGGCACGTTGGGCGAAGTAGCGACCGCATCCAATAGTAAGGTTTTTTAGGCGCGCGGAGGCTTAGCTTTTCTTGGTGAGCGGCAGCGAACCTAGAAAAGCTTGCCTATCTGAGCGCTGCGAAGATGCGCGCGCCTGCTGGATCCCCTTTCCTCGCCGCTAAGACGCGGCTCGCCGGGGATGACAATAGGGTTTGTCCCGTCCGAAATCGAAATTGTGCAGCGCATCATCGCGGTGAAGGCGCGCAAGCTGCCTTTCCTGGCTGCAACCGGAACTTGTGACGGTTGGCCGAAAGGATTAGCTTTTGACCGCACAAGACGCGGCCGGGGAGTCGATTTAGCAGCACACAAATTCAGCAGCACATAAAGGAACGAGTTCCGGCGCACAGACAGAGCAAACCCAACCAACAAAAAACGGGAGGCGACATTGTCATCTGCAAAGCTCAGGGAATTTTCCAGTTACGCGGCGCTGCCGCTTTTTCTTGTGGTGCTTGGAATTGCGACATGGCGGATCGGCGGCACGCCTCTCGCCAAATCTTTCCCCTATTACCACACCTTCCTTCTGGCGGCCGGCCTGGTCACGTTTGAACGGATCTTTGCCTATCGCAAGGCGGTGAATCAGCGCCACATGATCTGGCGCGATCTGATTTCAACATCCGTGCAGGCGTTCATCGCCGGATCGGTGCTGGCGCTGGTGATCGTGCCGGTGCTGCATTATTTCCCCAACACGTTTTTGGGCCGCCGCTTCCTGTTCGGACTTTCCGACCAGCTGGGGCCCTTGTGGCTGCAGGTGGTTGTGGTTTTCCTGCTGCACAGTTTTCTGGGTTATGCGGTTCACCGCTATCAGCATTACAATGATTTTCTGTGGAAGCTGCATTCCTATCATCACAGCGTCACGCATATTCAGATGTCGAACGACCTGGTGTCCAACCCGTTTGACTGGGTGCTGCGCAACACCCTGCCCACGCTTTTGCTGAGCATTGTCGGCTTCAACCCGGTTGCGGTGGTGATTTCGGGCGTGTTCAGCGTGTACGGCACATTCTCCCATTGCGGGGCCGACGTGAAAGGCGGCTTTCTGAATTACATCTTCAACACGCCGGAAGTGCATCGCTGGCATCATGCGGCGGAGTTTATCGAGCCCGAGAAATTCCGGTATGGCTGCAATTTCGGGGTGAGCGTGAGCTTCTGGGATGCACTGTTCGGCACCCTGTGCCTGCCCAATGACCAGAGCGGCGCCGTGATCCCGCCGGTGCGGCTGGGCCATCCGGAAGGCTATCCGGATGAGGCCAATTACCTGAAGATCCTGGTGGGCCTGCGGGCTTTTCCGATGCTGGAGCGGATGTTCGACAAATCCGCCCGCAAAGACGGGCAAGACGGTTATTCCACCGTGCCGGCCGAATAGGGAGGATGGATCATGGGTTCCTTTATCCGCGGCAAACTTCCCTATGTGCTGGGCTTCTGCATCGTCGAGGCGCTGATCTATTATTTCAACGGGCCACACGGCAATTTCACCACCGGATTCCCTGCCCTTTTTGCGCTTTGGCTGTATTATGACTGGATGAGCCGGGGGACGCATTACCCCGAGCAGCACCAGGAGTAGCCAGCCGGCCTTGTCATGAAGAACAGATTTTCAAAAATCAGCGCGGCCACATTGCTGGCCGCGCTTTCTTTTCTGCCTGTTGGCCGCGCGGTGGCGCAGGGCGCGCGGGCGCCGCTGGAAAACTGGTGGGTGCCCAAATCCGAAGGCGGGGTATATCACGCGCCGATGCGGCCGATCTGGAAGCTGGCCGATTTGAAAGCCGCGCATGCCGGCCAGGCCAACTGGCAGGAGCTCATCATCAAGGACCCGGAGCAGGAAGCGACGTACAATTCCGGCGCGCCGGGCGAGAAGTTCGGCCCGCGCCTGCACCCCGATACGCCCACCATGTTTGTGGTGGTGGCGGGGCAGATGCATTTTGATGTGGAAGGCCAGGCGCCGGTGACGGCGGGGCGCGGATCGATCATCAACATCATGCATACCACGGTGTTTTCCTATGCCGTGGAAGGCAACAGCAACGCGCTGTGGGTGGAAGTGAACCCCGCCAATTACAAGACGGCGTATCCCGCCGCGATGCCGGCACCCGCCGCCGGGCCCGGGCTGACGGTGGTGAAGGTGGCGTTCAACCACAAGCCGGGCGCATATCCAACACCGAACCAGCTTTATTTCAACACGTTTGACGCCATCAAGACTTGCGTGAAATCGAACACCGTGGTGGTGCAGGACGATCATCTGTTCGCCAGCCCGCTGATCGGGTTTGTGAACCCGGCGGACAACCCGTGCGGCACGGGCCGCGAAAATGTGGGCAGCGGGCCCGACAAGCCGGATGCGCCGGCGTTCAATGTCAAATCCACGTTCGGGCACATGCATGCGGGGCCGGCGGAATGGTGGATTGTGCAGGTGGGCGCGATCAGCGGCAAGTTCGAGAATATGAGCGAATATCACGCCACCGAGGGCGATGTGTTGTATGCCGCGCCGATGGGCTGGCACCAGATGGCGGCGGAAGCGCCGTCAGGGGTTTCGGTGCGCCTGGCGCTGAGCGCCTATGAGCTGATCAACATGAACAACACCAGCGGCGGCGCGGGCGATTGAAGCTGTTTCGCCGTGTGGGAGAGTGGCGCGGGCGCTGGTTGCTTGCCGCGTTGGGCGTGGCGGCGGCAAGCGTGTTGTTTGTGGTGCTGCACAAGCCGGCATCGCCCATGCTGAAGAAAATCATCATCGTTACCCCGGCGCCAAAGCTGCCCGCGCCGCCATCGGACTTTGACAAAGAAATGGCGATGAGCCCGGAGGCGCTGATGAGCCGCTGGCAGCCGCTGATCAAAGAGGCCGCCAAACGCATTCAGGTGCCGCCGGAATGGATTACCGCCGTGATCCATATGGAAAGCGCCGGGCGCACCTTGATGGGCGATAACAAGCCCATCACATCGGACATGGGGGCGATGGGGATCATGCAGGTGCTGCCAAAAACCTATGCCGACATGCGGGCGCAATATGGGCTGGGCGCGGACCCGTATGACCCGCATGACAATATGATCGCGGGGACGGCGTATCTGAAATGGCTGGACGGCAAATACGGCAATCCGGGCATGTTCGCGGCCTATAATGACGGGCCGGGAAACCTGGATGCGTTTTTGACGGCGGGGCGGAACCTGCCCACCGAGACGCATAATTATGTGAACGGCATTTCCAAAATGCTGGGCCAGCCCACCGATCAATTGCAGCAGATGACCAAGGCCAAATTCACCCTGCCCAATGGCGCGCCCATCGAGATTGACGCCAAGAATGTGACCAGCGTGCGTGCGCCTTTCCCGGGCGAATATGCGCCGGGGGTGCAGGCGGTGCTGAGCCTGGGGCCAAAGCGGCAAGGCGTGCGGGAGGATGTGGCGGCGGTGACGGCGATATTAAAGGCGCATGGCGGTGGTGGTGATGGCGGGAAATTGGCGGGAAAGTAAAAGGGGATTTTACTCTGACCCCAACCTTCTCAACCTTCTTGGTCGACGCCTCCGGCAACGTCAAAAGCCTACCGTTTTCTCATTGCCTTCTTGCCTTTGGGCCTTTTGGCCTTGCTCACAAACTTGTCGGGGTAAGCGGCACGGAGCCTCTCGGAATCCTGCCCGTCGATTATTCCGTAATAGATAGTATTTCCAGTAGCCACGGACCGCGCGACTGCTAGTGCCTGCATCAGGCTCACGACGCTGGCATCAATCTCTCGCCAATGCTGGACAAAGAATACATCGGCATCTTCTTGGAAAAGGCGTGCAGCCTGATCCCCGTTCTTACCCATCTTGCCCTGAACCAGCTTGGCTTTAAGGCCCGGCCCTTTGAAGGCGAACGCGACAGCGTATCGCTTACCCTTCATGCGAATGCGGCCAGAATACAGATCGCTCGTCTCGCCACCCCAATCCTTGAACTTTGCGAGTTCGCCAATGATTCTTTGCACGCCCTGTTTGAATTGATCTTCGCTAATATCAGCCGAGAGCGTGGCAGGCTTGCGTATCTTTTTGACTTTCGAAAATGACTGAAAATCGTCAATCGTTACCCTTTTAATTTTTGCGGCCGCAGTAGGGATCGCAATAGTTTTGGGTAACGCCGCGGTGCTGATCTTGCGCTTGGTCGGGAAGGCAGCGATTTTCTTCTTGTTGCCCGCTAATCCCAAAATTTTCTTTTTATGCCCGTGTATGAAATCAATCTTTTCATACGCAGTATCGTCGTCTTTGCGGGTTTGGCGAACGATGCCTTTGGTGTGTAGGTGGCGTCCTGCTTGCAAGACGCGCATCCGCGTGAGCCTCGTGGCTTTCGCAATATGCGCGACCGTCTTTACCTTTGCCTTATGAAAATAGATCGCTTCAAAAACTTTCCGTTTGTCACCGATGCCAATGGCCTTGGCTGCCTCCTCGATTTGCTCTGGACCGTTTGAGCGGGAGTCTGAGACTTCAATCGCGTTGGCCAAGTGTTACCCTTTTTTGGCGCGCGTTCGCCCTGAACCGCCCTTCGGAAACATGCGGCTGATCTGACTACGATCCAACCCGAGCGCGGGAGCTATATCATTCTGGCTAGCGCCGTTCTTCATGAGCGCAAACACGAGCAAACGCTTGATCGCGATCAACTCAGCAAGAATGGGACCAGAAATGGTGATTTTTTTACCTACCATTTTTACTTCCTGGCCTTTTTCGCGCGCTTGGAAGCCGCTAAAGCTTGGCTGACCGTGTTGGGCGTCGTGTCACAAAGCGCAGCAATATCCTTCGGGGTCATACCCGCTTTTGAAAGCGTCACTGCCCGATCCTTCAATGGTGCGCTCGACGGTGCGACGCTCAAGGCCATCAACCGAATGAGCGTGTCGAGTTTTGCTTCCAGCCCTGCTCCGCCAATTTCGCCAGCCATTTTACTTTCCTTTTTTTCCTACATTTTCGGGCAACGAATAAACATGTTGCAACCGCGCGTCGCGCCCTTGGCCAACCTTGAAGACAACACCCTCTTGGACCCTGACCTGCATGGCTCTTTTTGTACCAAGCGAATTGATAGAATTGGCTTGGAAAGGAGCTTTGCGATGCCCAAGAAAAGGTTTAGCCCGGAGCAGATCGTGACGTTGCTGCGGCAGATTGAAGTGACGATGGGCCAGGGTA
>CAIXUE010000289.1 GCA_903922545.1 uncultured Alphaproteobacteria bacterium
CCTTTAGGCTTTCGCCCTGAACATGCGCTGATGCCTCCTCGACCATAGGGACGAAGAGTGCTGATTTGCGGCCGCACTGGTGCCGCTTACCTGAGGGGTTTCTACGCCCCGGATCGGCGTGCGTGCCGACCTGCGGGGAATATAGCACGGCGGGAAGCCGGGGCGAATCTGTGGATTTAGGCCTTTTTACGGGCCTTCTTGGTAGCTGCCTTGGGCCGACTCGAAGTCGGCTTGCCCTTAGGTGTGCGGCTGGTCGGGACTGACGTTTTCACGAACCGCTCAAACCGCTGCCAAGCATCGGGGTGCATTTCGATATCGTCCAGCGTCTGAGCTTTTTTCGATGGGATTTTATTGGCCATGGGAGCCGCGCATGATTCTCAACCGGCACGCTCTTAACACGGTTCCGCTGAATTACGCCATTCCAGCGGCCGAGACGGCGGAGGGGATGGCGCGTGAGAAAGCCTATTACGAGGCTCTAGGCCGATTTGTGCAGATATTCGCGGAAGCAGAGCGCCTTGTTGCCCAGACCTTCTGGAAATATGCAGACACAAGACCCGAAATCGCTCGCATTGTGCTTTCCGGTATCGGTGCCGAGCAGGCAACTTCAAATACCAAGCTTTTGGCTGCCGTGGCTGGCGTTGAGGCTGAAACAAAGACCGATCTGGATACCGTTCTAGACCAGTTCAATGTCATCCGGCGCCAGCGAAATGACATCCTGCACTTTGGAGCTACGGCCATAGCCGAAGGCAGGGGAATGGTCTCCAACGCCTGGAAGGCCAGGAGCCAGCCCACCGAGTTTCCAATCTCAGCAGAGACCCTAGGCGAGATGGAGGCTGATCTCAGGAAGGTTATCGCCCATCTTGCCTATCGCCACCTTGGGAGACCTTGGCCACGCGGGGCTCTCGGGCGCTTGTCGCTGGACGGCACCTTGCGTGCTCCATGGCGGTATAGACAGCCTCGGCAAGGGCGTTCAGGTCTGGAACCTCCGGCTCATCAAAGACGACAGGAGCAAAGAGTATCGCGTCCGCGAGGGCGTCATACCCGGCCCGAACCATCTCAGGAGTAATTTCCTTGCTTTTCAACATTTAGCGGTCTGCTGTGTTAAAGGGATAATCGCCATATAATTTTACATAATATTACTTATACGAAAAACAACAGCCCCGGGGAAACTCGCCCCGATAGACCAAGGCGCGAAGCGGCCCCTGGCCCGTTGCAAAAGGTCTGTATCCGAGGCGATTGTTGCGCTTGGCTGATTCAAAGGACTTTTCTTCATGCCCAAGACCCCAGCGAAAGACGACGCCCGTAAGCGGATGCCGAAAGTGCCGCCCAAGCACTTCACGCCCATGACCAAGGGCAAAGCGAGCCGGGCTCAGAACCACAAAGGCAACAAGGTCCAACCGGCCCATCAAGGTTCGAGGCTTCAAAAAGGCCGCTAGGACCTTTACATGCCGAATCCGCCGCTTCAGCCTTCCCGCGATATCAAGACGCTGCTTCAGATCATGCGGCAGTTGCGCGGCCCTGATGGCTGTCCCTGGGACCGTCACCAGACCTTCGCCACCATCGCGCCATATACGATCGAAGAAGCCTATGAGGTCGCCGCGCGGATCGAAGATGACGACCTGAAGGCGCTGCCGGATGAGCTGGGCGACCTTCTGTTCCAGGTCGTGTTCCATGCCCGCATGGCCGAGGAGCGCGGACTGTTCGACTTCGGCGATGTGGTTCAGGCCATCACCGACAAGATGATCCGCCGCCACCCCCATGTCTTTGGCGATGCCGAGGCTGCCGCCAGCCCGGAAGCCCAAAAGCTGTCCTGGGAGGCACTGAAAGCCACCGAGCGGGCTCAAAAAGCCCAGACCTCCGTCCTGGACGACGTTCCCCTGGCCCTTCCCGCCTTGCTGCGGGCCGAAAAGCTGCAGCGCCGGGCTTCCAGTGTCGGCTTCGATTGGGATGATGCCGCCAAGGTGGTGGAGAAGATCGCCGAGGAAGCCGGCGAACTGGCCGCCGCCACGGATCAGGCCCACCGTGAGGAAGAGATGGGTGACCTGCTCTTCGTGGTGGCCAACCTGGCCCGGCACTTGAAAGTCGATCCGGAGGCGGCCCTGCGCGCCGCCAATGCCAAATTCTGCCGCCGTTTCCACTTCATAGAGCAGGAACTTGAAGCGCAAGGCCGCTCGGCCGCCGGTGCCAGCCTGGATGAGATGGAAGCGCTTTGGCAAAAGGCCAAGAAAAACGGACTGTGATGCCCGTCAACACCCCTCCCCGACCTAACAATTCACATTAGCCAGTGACTATAGTCTTCTGATTGAACTTTGCTTTTCCAGGAAAACGACTTTCGATCCGCCCGGCGTCCTGTGGAGCGATTGTGAGCTTGAGGGCGATCTTTCCCGCCCGGTCGGCCCGGCTGATAACCTGGGCATTGCGATAAACCCAGGCCAAAGCCGCACCATCGCTGGCGTCCAAAGTCAGGCTCAGGCCAATGTTGTCATGCGTCATCTCAGCTTCAAACCTGTTCCGAAGCGTTTCGATACCCGCCCCGGTCAAAGCTGAAACCGCCACCGCGCTTTTGCCCGAGGCATTGCCGTCCAGCAGCCCCTCGCGGGCCTCGGCCGGCAGCAGGTCGATCTTGTTCAGCACCTCGATCATGGGCCTGTCTTCCGGCACCCCCAGCTCGGCCAGCACTTTGAGGACATCGCCTTTCTGAGCTTCTGATTCGTCATGGGCGGCGTCACGCACATGGGCGATCAGGTCCGCCTCCAGCACCTCTTCCAGGGTGGCGCGGAAGGC
>CAIXUE010000290.1 GCA_903922545.1 uncultured Alphaproteobacteria bacterium
CGATGATGCCGACGCCTTCATCAATGGCGATGGGCTGGCGCAATTGTCAGACCTGATCGCCGATTTGCGGCGGCTCACCGCCAATCTCAACAAATTCTCGGACCAGCTTAATTCGGCACCGACCTCATTGCTCTTCGGCGACCGGCACAAGGGATACGACCCCAATGGCAAATAACCGCTTTTTCCTGGACCGGCGCCTGATGGTGCTGTCGGCTTTCGCCCTGACCGGCTGCGGCGGGCTTGGCCTGGGCCCCACCGACACCAACAACATCATTTATATGCTGCAGCCCGCCACGGCTGCCGCGCCGGGCGGCCAGCCAGCAACCTGGGCCCTGGCGGTGGATATTCCCGACGCCTCCAATGCCATCGACACAAGGCGCATCGCGCTGGTCGAGGCCGACGGCACCATGGATTATTACGCCAGCGCTGAGTGGCCCGATCGCCTGCCGCTTCTGGTGCAGACCGCGCTGATCGCTTCATTTGAGGCCAGCGGCCGGGCGCCGTCCGTGGCGCGGGTGCAGGACGCGTTGCATGCCGATTACGAGCTTGGGCTGGATCTGCGCGATTTTTCCGCCCATTACAGCAGCGCCGATGGCGCACCCAGCGTAACGGTGAATATCGTGGCCCAGATGACCACGGCCCATGGCCGCAAGATCGTGGCCACTTTCACCGCCAGCGAAAGCACCCCGGCCAGCCAGAACAGCACGGCGGCAGTGGTCACGGCCTTCAACACCGCGCTGGGCACGGTGGTTGGCAAAATCGTGGCCTGGGCGTTGACACTTCCAGCCCCAGCCAGCCCCTGAGGCAAGGGAACTTTCGCGAGTTCCGCGCATTGTTTTCCTGACGTATTATGAATAGCGGAGAACGCCATGCTTCGTTGGGCCTTGATTTTCCTGGTTATCGGACTGATTGCGGGCATCCTGGGCTTTACCAGCGTGGCGGGCGCTTCCATCGCCATCGCCAAAACCCTGTTCTTCATCTTCATGGTGATCTTCGTGGTCCTGCTGGTTGCCGGCCTGACCGTGGCGCGCAAAGTCACAGGCGAGTAACCCATGGGGGCAGGGCGTTTACTGATCGCTCTGGTTGCCGCAGGCGTCACCATTTCGCCGGCTTTTGCGGCGAGCGCTGATGACAGTCTGAAGCTCAACCAGATTCAGCGGGTCGGCACAGCGGAAAGCTACAAACTGGCCCCCGGTGAAGGCGTACTGCGCCTGATCAGCCTGGGCGGAAAAAAGAATGCCCAGAAACTGGATTTCGAACAGCCTTCGCTGACGGCGCAACTGGACAATGGCGCGGGCAGCCTGTCTTTCGATTTGGCCTATGACCCCAAGGGCGGGTTGTTCAAAAGTCCCGCCCTCGCCTCAATGGCGGATGATCTGTTGGATGCGGATTTTGAAACCGCCATGTCCCAGCCCGGCTTCAAGGTCATCCATGTGCTGGATGTGGATTACAAATCCAGCTGCCTGACCCTGAAAGCCTGCCTTGGCGAAGTGGCGGCATGGTCGCGGGCGCATCCGGGCCATCTGCCCCTCACCATCGCCTTGTCCGCCAATGACCAGAAGACACCCATGCCGGGGGCGACCAAGCCTCTTCCCTTTGATGGCGTCGCCATGGCGGCACTGGACCGCGAGATTGCGTCGGTGTTCAAGCCCGAAGAATTGCTCACACCCGCTGCGGTCACCGGCGACCACGCCAATCTGCGCCAGGCGGTGACGGAAAGCGGCTGGCCCGCGCTTTCGGCCGCGCGCGGCAAGGTGATGTTTGTGTTCGATGACACGCCGCAAAAGACCGCGCTGTATCATGGCGGCTTGATGTTCGTGACCGCCAACGAAAACGCGCCCGATGCCGGCTTCATCGCCATCGATGATCCCATCAAGGATGAGGCGCGCATCAGCGCCGCCGTCAAATCCGGCTTTATGGTGATCACCCGCGCCGACAATGAGACCCTGGAAGCGCGCGCCAATGACACAAGGCGGCGCGATGCGGCTTTCGCCTCGGGCGCGCAGATCATTCAGACCGATTTTCTGGTGCCCGACAAAAAGATCGGCCCCTATCAGGTTGGCATCAAGGATGCGCGCCACGCCAAATGCGATGCCGTGAATGCCGATTGCAATGCCTGGAATAGCCAGATGCTGCTCACCGCCACGGCGCGCTAAAGCAGCTTCTGCAAGGCCAGGGCGTTGGGCGTGGCGGCGCCATCGGCGGTATTGTCGAAAATGCACCAATCGCCCTGCCGCAACCGCGCCGCCAATCGGGCCAGCCGTTCCGGCTCATAATCCGAGCGATACATGACCGGTGAGCCGTGCCAGCGGAAATAGGAAAAGCCGCGTCCGCCGCCAGGTTCATCCGCGCCTGGCGCTGGCGCCGGATCAGCGGCGACACGCGCAATATGGTGCTTTTTCAGCAAGGCTTCAGCGGGTTTTCCGAACCAGCTGGCATGACGCGGCTCACAGGCCAGCAGGCCCGAAAATCTCGCCCGCAATTCCTGGAAGAACGGCCCGGCGCTATCCGGATCGAACGCCAGACTGGGCGGCAATTGCACCAATACCGGTCCCAATTTGATGGAAAGGCCGTTGACCTGATCGTGAAAAGCGTCCAACGCCTCGCCCACGTTTTTCAGGCGCGCGGTATGGGTTATGGCGCGCGGCAGCTTGACCGAAAAACGGAATTGCTCCGGCAC
>CAIXUE010000291.1 GCA_903922545.1 uncultured Alphaproteobacteria bacterium
GCTTGGCCGCCAGCAGGAACATCGACTAGCCCTGCAGCAGCGCGGTGGTCTTGGGCGCCTTGTCGTAGGAGGCGAGAAACTCCTCTTCCCGGCCCATCTGATGCAGCAGATGATTGTAGCGGTTGTGCAATCCCGGATTGAGGGGATCGCGCGCCAGCAGCTCTTTCATCGCCGCCGCGGCTTCCGCGAATCGCCAGCTGTCGTCCAGAAGATGAAAGCGGTTGAGCAGAAAATCCGTCCGCTCGGGATCCAGCGCTTGCGCCCGCGCCAGGCTGGCCAGCGCCGCATCGCGCTTGCCCAATATCTTTTGGGCCAGCGCCAGGTGATTGACGATTTCGATTTCCAGTTTGGGCGACGATGCGCCCGGTGCCGCACCGCTCAGCAGCGTCTCTGCTTCCGCCGCCCGATTCTGCTCAATCAATACGGCGCCCAGCGCGACCAGCGCAAATCCATGGCCGGGCTCCAGCGTCAGGGCCTGGCGATAGCTGGCTTCGGCAGGACCGGGCTTGCCCAGCTGGCGCTGCTGGTTGCCAAGTTCAAACCAGCTTGTGGCGGTGTGTGCGGAGCCCATATCTACGGCTCCATCCACGCTCCCCGATATCGCGGCTCAATCCTGCGCACCGTCGTCCACCACAAAATCCGCACGGTCTTCGCCGCGCTGAAATGATTTTTCATGACGCCCCCCCGATTAGATATTCAGATGAAATGTCCTTTGCTGTAGGCCTTGATGGCTTTGCTTATGATGATGTGAAGCGTTGAGCTTAACCCAACATCCGGCTTTCTCGCACACGCAGCAAAGCGCCGCCGCTGGAGCGGGAATCTTTCGGAAATTCAGGCTTTTTACGCTGTCAGACTTTGGGCTGCTGCCAGTTCAGCGCCGCGCCGGTGACGCGCGCCGCTTCGTCCAGCGACATCACTTTGACTTCAAAGCGCGGCCCCGATGGCGTGGCGACAAAGCCTGAAACCAGCCTTTGATCGGGCCCGACCACGCCGATGGGCACTTCCCGGTCGGGCAACAGCACCGTGCTTTCCCCCCGCTCCATGATCACCACCAGCCGTTTGAGGCTTTGCGCCTGCTGCGCCATGGTTCTGAGGGCCGTTAGACAAGGCTCCTTGCGCCAGGCGCCGGGAAAATTGGCTTCCACATGCACCACCAGCTCGGTGGGGCTTTCATCCACCATCAGGAATTTGGCCTTGTTCGGCTTCCAGTCCGCCGGTATGCCGGCATCTTTCAGCCACAGGCAGCGAAACTCCCGGCAGGCATGGGGGCGCGTTTCATAGATGCCGCAGCCGCCTTTTTTCACCACATGGCTGCACCATGTGTCTTTCGGCTTGTTCAATTCCGGCACTGACATGATCTTGCAGCACAGCGTGCAGTCGCCACATTCTTTTGTCATGGCGCGTCAGCTTCCCAGAGTGGGCGGCAACAGGGTGAGCAGCGCCGCCAGCGCAACAACGCCAAAGCCCAAACCCAATTCCAGCCGCACATGGCGCAAAAGCTGCTCCCGGCTGCCGCCGGCCGCCAGCCTGGGCAAAAGGCGCAGCTGGTTGAACAGCGCCAGCCCGATCATCACCAGCACCAGCGCCAGCTTGGCGCCCAGCACAAGCAGATACAGCGGCGCATCGTGCCCCGCGCCGCCCAAAAGAATGCTGGCGGCATTCAGCATACCGGTCAGCACCAGAAGGCTCACCGCAATCATGCCGGTTTGCGAAAACGTCCCCACCGCACCCGCCAGAACACTGTTGTCCACCCGGCGCGCAAACAATTCGGCCAGCAGTATCAGCCCGCCGATCCAAAATCCGCCGGTTAAAAGATGCAGCGCATCGGCGGTGATGCCGATGGCGATGAAATGGGCAGGGGATGCTTCCGCCGCATGGCTGGTGAAAGAAATCGTCACCAGGGCAATGCCGGAAAACAGCGCTGTCAGGATTGGCCGCCAGGACGCAAACACGGCAACGCAAAGCAAAATCAGCAACGCCAGCCGCGCCACAAAAACCTGGCCGAACAAAGTCTGCGTGATGACTTGTGTCAGTATGGAAGGATTGAACATGGCGCCGGTATCGCCCGCCATTTGCGCCGCCACCAGGCAAAGCCATAACAGCGCGGTGATCAGAA
This sequence comes from uncultured Alphaproteobacteria bacterium, assembly GCA_903922545.1. The sequence continues at coordinate 2,117 of CAIXUE010000291.1, forward strand.
CCAGGGGCGCGGCGATCTTGCGCCAGCCGCCGCGCGGCAGGGAGAGGGATTGTGTGCGCAGCAAATGCGCCAGCACCGCATCGCCATAAAGCGCCATCAGCCCGGCTTCATTCAGCCAGCGGACGGCGGCAAAAATGCCGATCACGGTTTGACGGTAAAGCTGAACTCGCCTTCCAGGCGGTGCGTGTCATGGCCCACCGAATGCCAGTTGACGCGATAGACACCCGGATCCAGATGCCCCGGCGTGATCGTGATCACCGGGCCGTCTATTTTTACCGGCGCGCCGGTGACATTGCGGCCATCGGCATCCAGCAGGATCGCGCCGCTGAAGGCCGGCTCCAGCGCTTCGGAAAAGCGCAAGGTGATCTCATGCGGCGAGGCGACTTTCGCATTCTTGGCGGGGGAGGCTTTCTGCAAGGTGGCGTGCGCCCAGGCCGGTTGGATTAAAGCAGGGCCCGCCAAAACCGTCAGCAGCAGCAATCCGGTGAAAAATTTCTTCATGTCGTATCCCGACTCAATGGCTCGCGTTACAACGCCGTAATCATGCTTTGCGCGCCAGATCATAAGTCATCGCCCGCAAATGATCCATCAGCGCGCCCGGTACGGCATGGGAAAATTATCCTCACGGCAGTTTGAGCGCCGCCAGGGCGAGCAATACCCAGCCGGCGATGAAAGCAAGGCCGCCCAGCGGTGTGACAAAGCCCAGCGCCCTGCTGCCGGTGAGGGCCAAAAGATAAAGCGACCCGGAAAACAGCACGATGCCCGCCAGAAACAGAATGGCTGCTGTTTTGGCTTTGACGGTTGCCTCGCCGCGCATGGCGAAGGCGCAAAGCCCCATGGCAAGGGCGTGATACATATGATAGCGCGCCCCGGTCTCATAAATTTCCCGCGCGCCGGGACCAAAGTTCAGGCCATGCGCCGCAAAGGCACCCAGGATCACCGCCAGGCCGCCCATCAGGGCGGCGATAAAGAGCCATATCCGCATGCAGGTTTTTCCGGCTTTGCCAAAGACGCGCATTATACTACGAAGCCAATATGACAGAATTCGCCCTTGCCAGCGACGGCGTGAAGCTTGCTTTTGAACGCGTGGGGCAAGGGGATTCTGTCGTTCTGGTGCACGGCTTTGGTTCCAGCCGCGGCCAGAACTGGAAATCCACCGGCTGGTATGTCTCGCTCACCGAAGCCGGCTTTTCCATCCTGGCGATGGATTGCCGTGGCCATGGGCAAAGCGACAAGCCGCATGATGAGGCGTTTTATGGCCATGACCGCATGGCAGAAGATGTCGTCACGGTGATGGACACTGCCGGTCTCTCCACCGCCGCCCTTGTGGGTTATTCCATGGGCGGCTTTATCGGTCTGCGTCTGGCGGCGGCGCATCCGGCACGCGTCAGCTGCATGGCGCTGGGGGGCGTGGGCGAATTTTATCTTCGCGGTCCGCGCATTCAGGGCTCGCGCAGCACCTTGGCCGATGCGCTTTTGACCGAAGACAAAAGCACCATCACGGATAAACGCGGCCGCATGTTTCGCGATTTCGCTGAACAGCCGGGCAAAGACCGGTTCGCGCTTGCCGCCTGCATGATGGCGATGTCGCCGCAACTGCCGATGGAAGGCCTGGCGCGACTGCAACAACCGATCCTGGTTGTGTGCGGCGATGCGGACGATATCGCCGGCCCGCCGGGTCATTTGGCGGCGGCCTTTCCGCATGGCCGGGCTGTAACAATTCCGGGCCGCGATCACATGTCGGCGGTTGGGGAGCGTAAAACCCGCCAGGCCGTGGTGGATTTTCTCAAAGCGCCCCAAGCGGATATCTGAACCGCCGCGCGTTGCCCGATTATGGCTTTTTCTGGCGCAGCGCATAAAGCGCAACGCCCCTCAGCTTTGCGCGTTTCCGTACATGTGCCCCGGTTTGAAGGGCATCGTCCTTGTACTCCGTACACGGATGAACGCCATTGGTCTGTCTGCGAGATTTTTATCTGTCTGCGGAGTATCGTCATGTTGCGTACAAACATTCCCGTGCATGGGGTACGTTATCGTACTGAAATAAGCCGCTATTTCCGCGCCTTTGCCGCTACCGTCCTGTCTTGGGGGGCGGCAATTCCAAAGCTGTCGTCGGCGAACAAAAAAAGGAATCTCGGCCTTGCTGTTTAAGGCCGAAACAACACGCATGAACGACGCCGTTCCGTCGCGGGCCAGCCTGCGCAATCAGCTTGTTATGCGGATGCGTCCGGAAGACTGGAATCTGCTCGCGCCGCATTTGGAATCCATTGCCCTGAAAGAACGGCAGATCGTCGAAGTGCCGGGCAAGCCCATTACCCATGTCTATTTCATCGAAGTGGGTGTGGTGTCGGTGGTGGCGGTCAATGCCGACGATCATCGCATCGAAGTCGGCGTCATCGGCAATGAAGGCATGACGGGCGTGCCGCTGGTGATGGGCGATACCCGCGCCCAGCATTCCGCCTATATGCAGATTCCGGGGCAGGGCTATCGCATCGCCGCCGGGCCGTTCGTCGAAGCGATCAAAAAAAGTCCCAGCCTCAATGCGCTGATGCTCAAATCCGCCCAGGCTTTCATGATCCAGACGGCGCATACCGCGCTGGCCAATGGCCGCGCCCGGCTGGAAGAACGCCTGGCCCGCTGGCTCCTGATGGCGCATGACCGGCTCGACAGCGATGTGGTGCCGCTGACCCATGAATTCCTGGCCGTGATGCTGGGTGTGCGCCGCGCCGGCATCACCGTGGCGCTGCATGCCTTTGAACAGCGCGGCTTTATTTCCATGCGCCGCGGCCAGCTTACCCTGATCAACCGCGCCGGCATCGAGCAGGTGGCGGGCAGCTTTTACGGCATGCCCGAGGCCGAGCTTAAGCGCCTGATGGCGGACATCGTCTAGAATCTTTTCGCCTTTGCGCGCCCTGGCATGGGAAAATCCACCCATGCTCACCCCCCTGTTTCAGGACTGGTTCGCCAAACGCGGCTGGACGCCGCGCCCGCACCAATTGGCTTTGGTGGACGCCGCAGCCCGTGGTGAGAGCGTTCTGCTGGTCGCGCCCACCGGCGGCGGCAAGACTCTCGCGGGGTTTTTGCCCAGCCTGCTCGAGCTGTCCGCCAACCCCCCGAAAATGCGGGCTAGACGATTGCATACGTTATATATTTCCCCCCTCAAGGCTTTGGCGGTGGACGTGGCGCGCAATCTCGACGCCCCCATCGCCGAAATGAATTTGGCCATCACAGTCGAAACCCGGACCGGCGACACCCCCGCCTCCCGCAGAGCCCGCCAGCGCCACACCCCGCCCGATATTCTTCTGACCACGCCAGAACAGTTGGCGTTGCTGCTTGCGCATGCGCGCGCGGATCAATTGTTTTGCGGATTAAAGACCGTGGTGCTGGATGAACTGCATGCGCTTTACAATTCCAAGCGCGGCGATCTTTTGGCATTGGGTTTGGCGCGGCTTTCGAAACTGGCGCCGGATCATCGCAGAGTTGGGCTTTCGGCAACGGTGGCTGATCCCAAACCGCTGCAGCGTTATTTGATGCCGCAAACAGAAGAAGAATCTTTGTCTGTGTTGGTGCGCGCGGCGGGCGGGGCCGTGCCGCAAATTTCCATCAGCGCTTCGGATGCCTATGTTCCCTGGGCCGGACATCTGGCGCGCCATGCCATGGCGGATGTGATGGCGGCAATTGGCGCCGCCAAAACCGCGCTGGTTTTCGTCAACACCCGCAGCCAGGCGGAACGCACCTTCCAGGAATTGTGGCGCCTCAACGATCAGAACTGGCCCATCGCTTTGCATCATGGTTCGCTGTCGCCCGAACAGCGGCGCAAGGTCGAAGCGGCGATGGCCAAGGGCAGTCTGCGCGCCGTGGTCTGCACCTCGACCCTGGATCTGGGCATTGACTGGGGCGCGGTCGATAAAGTCATTTGCATCGGCGCGCCCAAGGGTGCGGCCCGGCTGGTGCAGCGTATCGGCCGCGCCAATCACCGGCTGGATGAACCCAGCGATGCGCTGCTGGTGCCGGCCAACCGGTTTGAAGTGCTGGAATGCAATGCCGCGCGCGACGCGGTGCTGGCGGGCGAACTGGATGGCGAGCGGCTGAAGATAGGCAGCCTGGATGTATTGGCCCAGCATGTGCTGGGTATGGCGGTGGCGGCGCCCTTTGATGCCGATGAATTGTACCACGAAGTGCGCGCCGCTTCGCCTTATGCCGCGCTGGGCAAAGCCGATTTCGATGCGGTGGTGGATTTTGTCGCCACCGGCGGGTACGCGCTCAAAAGCTATGACCGCTATGCGCGGCTTCGCAAAACCACCGATGGCAAATATCGCCTGGCCCATCCGCGACTGGCGCAAACCTATCGCCTCAATGCCGGGGTGATTGTCGAAGACCCGATGGTCGAGATTCGCCTGCAATCCAAAGGCCGGCCGGCGGGCGGCGGCGGGCGGCGGCTGGGGCAGCTGGAGGAATATTTCATCGAGCAATTGTCGGTGGGCGATACCTTCGTGTTCGCCGGCGATATTTTGCGCTTCGAGGGCCTGCGCGAAGACGCGGCCTATGTCACCCGCGCGAAGGATCCCGAGGCGCAGGTCCCCAGCTATAATGGCGGGAAATTTCCGCTTTCCACATTTCTGGCTCAGCGGGTGCGCGAAATGGTCAGCAATCCGCAAAGCTGGGTGCATCTGCCTGAGCCGGTGCGCGAATGGCTGAAGATTCAGGAATGGCGCAGCGTGATTCCAAAGTCCGGCCAGCTTCTGGTCGAGACTTTTCCCCGCGGCAAAAAACATTATCTGGTCTGCTATCCGTTTGAAGGCAGGCTGGCGCATCAGACCTTGGGCATGCTTTTGACGCGGCGGCTTGAGCGACTGCATCTGCGGCCACTGGGTTTTGTCGCCAATGAATATGCCCTGGCGGTGTGGGCGGCGCGCGACATGTCGGCTCTTAATCTGGATGCGCTGTTCGACGCCGACATGCTGGGCGATGACCTGGACGCATGGCTGGCGGATTCCAATCTCTACAAGCGCACCTTCCGCAATGTCGCCATTATCGCCGGACTGATCGAGCGCAAAATGCCTGGCAAGGAAAAAAGCGGACGGCAGGTGACATTTTCCTCCGACCTGATTTATGACGTACTGCGCGCCCATGAACCGGATCATGTGCTGCTGCGCGCCACCTATGCTGATGCGGGAACCGGCTTGCTCGACATTGCGCGGCTCTCCGATATGCTGGCGCGGGTGAAAAAACGAATCGTCAGCCGCAAGCTGGACCGGGTTTCGCCCCTGGCGGTTCCGGCGTTGCTGGAAATTTCCCGCGAAATGGTGGCGCGCGGCGAAGTGGATGAAGATATCCTGCGGGACAATGAAGACGCCCTGATTGCGGATGCGATGCGTGTGGACTGACCTTTCAATCACCATCAATGGCGAGACATTGCTGCTCGATACCTCGGGCGCGGCTTTCTGGCCGGCTGAGCGCAGCCTGATTTTCGCCGATATGCATCTGGAAAAAGGCAGCGCCTATGCGCGGGGCCGCCAGTTCCTGCCGCCTTATGACAGCATGGCCACCTTGATGCGCATGGCCGCGGCGGTGGCCAAGTTCAATCCCAAACGCATCATCGCGCTGGGCGACAGCTTTCATGACGGCGGCGCGGCGGAGCGCCTGCCCGCCGAGGCGCGCGCGCTTCTGACGGCGATGGCGCCGGAGTTTGTCTGGATCAGCGGCAATCACGATCCCGATCCGCCATCCTGGGCCGGCGGCATCGTCACCGAAGAATGGTCCGCAGGGGGGCTCATCTTCCGCCATGAGCCTTCAGCCGATTGCCGGCCGGGCGAAATCGCGGGGCATCTGCACCCTTGCGCCAGTGTCGCCAAATGGGGCCGCTCGGTGCGGCGGCGCTGTTTTGCCGCCGACACGCGCCGCATGATCCTGCCGTCTTTCGGGGCCTATACCGGCGGGCTGGATGTGGGCGAAATACCCATCGCCGGATTATTCGGCGTGCGCTTCCACGCCTATATGCTGGGCACCGAGCGGGTTTATGCCATTCCGAGAGAGCCGGTCCGAAAAATTCGAACAGCATAAGGCGAGGAATTTTGGTTCCTGGGCAGGAGCGACGAGCCGACGAACCCAGGGACCAAAAGGGACCGCCTTAGGCCGGGCGGCGGAATATGACAGATGATAGCCAGCCCATGAGCAGCGCCATCACCACCGCGGCAAGGCCATAGCCGAAAGGCTGGTTGTGCGCCCAGTTGTAAAGGCGCCGCTCCAGCCCGGTCTGGTCGATGAACAGCGGCGTGGATTGGGCGCTTTCCACATTGCCGCCCCGCACCAGATAGACTTCCACGTCATATTGGCCCACCGACACGCCCGCCGGCACCGGCACATGGGCGCGAAACAGCGTGTCGCTGAGAAATTCGACGCCGGATGGGGCTTCGCGATAAAGCCCCTGACCGGTCATCAGCCTGAGCGCCGCCTGGCGAAACGGTTCGACATCATGATGGGCATGCACGGTGTCGGGTTGCAGGCTGTCAACGCCGATGCCGTACCGCGCCAGGGTGGCGGCCGGGGCGATCGCCTTTAGCGGCCTTGTACTGGCGAGGTAATAATAGGCCGGCATGCCGGTCAGGCTGGCGGCGTCGTGGTTGATCCACACACCCGCCACCCGGTCGCGCCGCCGCACGGTGAGTTCGGTATCGGGGCCGCGCACCACCACCACAATGTCACGGCCGGATACCTTGGCCTGCTGCTCGACATCGCCAAACACAACGATATCGCTGCCGGTATAATTGGAGGTGATCTGGATCACGTCCTGGCTGACGCCCGAGACAAGATTTTCATCGCCCCAAGCAGGCATCACCGCGGGCGTCGCGAGGAGCATCAGGGGCAAAAGCCAGCGCTTCATCACGCCCCCATCTGGATGGTGTAGATATCGCGCGGCCTGACCACCAGGCCCCACAACAGACCGAAGCAAACCGCCAGCACCAGCACGGCCAGAAGAAAGCGGATCTGTTCGCCGCGCAGCTTGCCGCCGGCGCGCACCCCCAGCTGGGCGCCCACCACCCCGCCCATGATCAGGAACGCCGCCAGCACAATGTCCACCGCATAATTGCTGGTCGCCTGCAACAAAGTGGTGATGGCGGTGATGCCGATGATCTGGGTGAGCGATGTGCCGATCACCACATTGGTGGGCATGCGCAAAAGATAGATCATCGCGGGCACGATGATGAAACCGCCGCCAATGCCCATGATGGCGCTGAGTGTGCCGACCACAAAGCCGATCAGCACCGGGGGAATGACGCTGATGTAAAGCCGCGACTGGCGAAAGCGCAGGCGCAGCGGCAGGCCGTGAATCCAGACATGGTTGACCGGATGCACCGGCGCGGGGCCCTGGCCACGGGTGGCGCGCAGCGCGTTCCAGCTTTCCTGCAGCATCAATCCGCCCACCGCCGCCAGCAGCACGACATAGGAAAGCGAGACCACCAGGTCCATCTGCCCGGCTTTCTTCATCACCGCGAACAGCCAGACCCCGAACAGGGTGCCGAAAAACCCGCCGCTCAACATCACCCCGGCCATGGTGAAATCGATGGCGCGTTTGCGCCATTGCGCCAGGGCGCCGGAAATCGAGGAGGCGGTGATGTGGCTGAGGGTGGTAGCCACCGCGACCGTGGACGGGATTCCGTAAAACACCAAAAGCGGTGTCAGAAGAAAGCCGCCGCCCACGCCGAACAGTCCGGAGAGAAATCCGACGCCCAGACCCATGCCCAGGATGATGATCCAGTGCACGGACATCTCTGCAATCGGCAGATAAATCTCCATTCAACGCCTGTATTGCGTGTTTGCGGCAATGTGCGCGCGGCCGCAAAAGCGGTCAACCGCGGAGCGTGAGGAAAATCAGGCTTTAATTGCCGGCCAGGTCCGCCATTTCGGGCGGAACGTTCGCGGCCTGGTTCAGCGCGCCGGCCTTGAAGCTGGCGGCCGATTTCTGCGCCGCGTTGCGGTCGTCATCCGAAAGCTGGCTGCCCAGCACGGTCAGGCGCGACTTGGATTCGGTGTCGCCCTGGGCGGAAGCGATGGCATACCATTTGTAAGCGTCCAGCAGGCTCTGGGGCACGCCGTCGCCGCGTTCATACAGAACCGCGAGATTGAACTGGGAGTCCGCCAGGCCCAGCGCCGCCGCCTTGGCGAACCAGCGGGCCGCTTCGGCCATGTCTTTCTTGCCGGCAGCGCCGCTGGCATAGGCCACGGCCAGATTGTGCATCGCCTTGCGATTGCCCTGGTTGGCGGCCAGTTGATACCAGTGGGTGGCGGTGGCCGGATTGGCGGTGACGCCCTGGCCGCGTTCATAAGCGGCGCCCAGGCGATACTGCGCCACGGCTTGGCCCTGTTCGGCGGCGCGTTCCAGCCACTTGTCGGCATCGGCGGGATTGGCCGGCACGCCGTCGCCGTCCAGTTCTTTCAGGCCGATGATGGTCTGGGCGAGAGGATTGCCGCTGTTGGCCAGCTGGGTGATGCGATCCAGGCTCGGCGCCGGGCCCTTGGCGGTGTTGGTGGCGGGCGCGGTCTGCGGCGCTGCGCCTTGCGGCGTGGCGGCTTGCGGCTGCGCCGGACGTGCGGCGGTGGGACGGGCAGGGGCCGTAGCGCGCGGCGCCGTGGCGGGCGGCGTATTCAGGGCCTGGCTGTTGTTGTCAGCCGGGGTGGGCGCCGGCGGCGCAGGCGTGAAAGCGTTGCTGATGGCGGCATGCTGTTCTGCTGTCGCGGCCACGCCCGCGGGGCTGTGGCCAATCCGCTGGCTGAGCATGATGCCCGAAGCCAGCGCCAGGATCAGGATGGCGGCGATGACGGTGGGGACCAGATAGCGCGGCGATCCCGTACTTTCGGCGGAACGGGCGCCCAGCGAGAAGCGGCTGCCCTTGACGGTTTCGGCTTCGGCGGCGGCGCGGGCGGAGCGCGGCGGCCAGGAAATTGTCGTCGGCTGTCGGCTCGATCGCGCCTTCGGGCGCGACGGGGGCGAAAGCATCGGTGGCAAACGCATCGGCCGCGAAGGGATCCGGATCGTTCAGCGCCTGTGCTTCACCGGCATAGGAAGGCGGCGGTTCGGCGAAAGGCGGCGCTTCGAAGCTTTCCGGCGCGGCGAAAGGCTTCTGGTCGAAAATGGCCGGGTCATAGCTGGGCTCGGCCGGCGCATGGGCCGGCTTGTTGCCGCTGGCCAGGTTGGCGCGCAGCTCATCGAGCAGCTCGCCATGATGTTTTTCAACGGTCTCGATGCGGCGGCTGATGCCGCGCAGGGAATCTTCCAGGCCGGCGGTGGGATCGTTGGTCTCAAGCCGGGTGACCAGGTTGCCAAGGGCCCGTTCAATGCTGTCCAGCCGGCGTTCCATCGCCGGATCGGCGCTGCGCGCTTCCAGAGTTTCGAGATTTTCTTCAAGACGGCCGATGGCGCCGTCGATTTCGGCATTGCGCTTTTGCAGTTCGGCCTGGTCGCCGGCGCGCACGCCGGCCTGGGATTCCAGCCGTTCCAGCGCATGATCGAGCGCATTGGTGTTGAAGTGCGAAGCTTTTTCCACCGCCGCCAGACGCTGGTCCAGCATGCGCGCGGTTTCCGCCTCAAAGGCGGCGAAACGGTTGCGGGTTTCTTCCTCGACCGCCGAAACGCGCGCATCCATGCGCCGCGCCGTGGCTTCGATATCGGTGCGAACCTGGCCCAGCCGTCCGGCAAGCTGTTCCAGATTGCCGGAGATGGACGTGACCTGCTGCGCCGACTGGGTGGCGGTCTGGGTGATCTGATCGGCCAGGCGCGACAGGCCCTGATGCAGCGCCTTGACCGCATCCTTCAGGCCGTCCTGCGCCGAACTGCGTTCCAGCCGTTCCAGGCGTTCGCTGATCGCCACGACATGGTTGCCCATCTGATCGAAGGCCTGGGACTGTTCGCGGGTGGCGATATTGATTTCGCTGGCCGCACGGTTCATCGCGCGGTTGTTTTCGCTCTGGCTGCGTTCGGCCGAATCCAGCCGGCGCGCCACGGTGCGAAGATGGTCATCAATGCGGCGCCAGGATTCGCTGGATTCTTCCTCGCTGCGGCTGACGCGGTTCAGCATTTCCTCGCTGTCGCGGCGGCTGGCGGAAGAGGCGGGCAGGCCCCAGGGGTCGAGCGGCGCCTGGGCCCGCTCAAAATAGCGTTCATAGGGCATGGCGGCCGGCGCCTCTTCGCCCAAATCGGAAAAACTGCGCAGAATGCGGCGCGTCAGCCATTCCCCGACCGACAGACCTTCCCGTCTGGCGGCGGCGCGGGCGGCCTCCCGCGCCTCTGGGGGTATGCCGGCAACATTCCAGGGAAGCTCTGCTCGCATCTCGAATCAATTGCACCGCGCACCCGCTATAGAAGGTATCGGCGCCAAGATATAGTGTAAAGGAATGATGTAAGTCCGAGGCGCTGTGAGAGGGGCTAACTGCTCAATCATGCACAGAGTTTTGGACCCGCAGCGTTAACGGGACGTTAGCGCCGCCAGCCTCGTACAGCCTTTTACCTGGGCGCCGCCGGGGGCACGCCGCCGACGGCCCCGCGCAGGCGCAAAGGCGGGGTGGCGGTGGCGGCCGAAGGACCAGCATCCCGGGCGGCCTGGGGACTGGAAAATGCGGTCACGCCGCTGGTGGGATCGCGGTCCGTCTTGCTCCCCAGATTGGAGGCGAAAAGCTGGGCGACATAGACCGTGTCGCCATTGACCGCCGCTCCCACCCCGGTGCGGTCATAGTCGGTAAAAGCCAGGTTTTCCCGATGCGGCTGGCTTTTCACCCATTCATCCAGGAAGCGTTTGGCGAATTCCTCGACATCCACGCCGCTCTGCTTGACGTAATGCTGCGCCGCAAGATTTTCCCCCAAAAGCCCCTGGAATTTGGCATCCTCGGCCATCAGAAGCGTGGCTGAGGTGTCGCCATTGGGGGCGGCGTGGGCCAGATAGTTTTTTGCCGCCATATCGGCGGCGCGTTCGCGGGCGATGCGGGCAAGTTCCGGGTCCAGGGCCAGGGGTTTGGCCTGCGGGTTAAGCGCCAAACGCTGCTGGCTGGTCAGGTCGGCGATTCTGATCTCCAGCGCCCCCATCTGGGTCTGGGGATCGGGCGGGGGCGGCAAGGGCGCCGCTGGCAAGGCGGCAACCGGCGGCTGGGGCGGCGCGATCATCGCGCAGCCCGGCAGCGCCAGGAGACTCAAAGCCAGAACAGCGGCGGATTTTTTCACGCAGGAAGAATCTCAAACAGCCCGGCCGCGCCC
>CAIXUE010000292.1 GCA_903922545.1 uncultured Alphaproteobacteria bacterium
TCTTTGGAACCGCCGCCCTGGCTGGAATTCACCACCAGGCTGCCGCGTTTGAGCGCCACGCGCGTCAGAGCGCCAGGCACGATCTTGGTTTCCGCGCCGTTCTAATGGAAGGGCCGCAGATCGACATGCCGCGATTCCACGCCATCGCCCACAAAGGTCGGCGCGGTCGAAAGCTGGATGGTCAGCTGGGCGATATAATTGTCGGGGTCGGATTTGATCTTTTCGCCAAAGTCTTCGCGTTCGGCCTGGCTGGCATGGGGCCCGACCAGCATGCCATAGCCGCCGGATTCACCCACCGCTTTGACCACCAGCTTGTCCAGATTGGCCAGCACATGCTGGAGAGATTTTTCCTCACGGCACAGGAAAGTCTCGACATTGTCCAGGATCGGTTCTTCGGCCAGGTAATAACGGATCAGGCGCGGCACATAGGCATAAACCGCCTTGTCATCGGCCACACCAGTGCCCAGCGCATTGGCGATCATCACATTGCCGGCGCGATAGGCGTTGAACAGGCCGGGCACCCCCAGCGCTGAATCTTCGCGGAAGATCAAGGGATCGATGAAATCGTCATCGATACGCCGATAGATCACATCAATGCGTTTAAGGCCCGATGTGGTACGGGTATAGACGACATTGTCGTTGATCAGCAGGTCGCGGCCTTCCACCAGCTCCACGCCCATCTGGCGGGCCAGAAATGCGTGCTCGAAATAGGCCGAGTTGAAAACGCCCGGCGTCAGCACGGCGATGGAAATATCTTCGTGGAAGGGCGCCAGGCTGCGCAGCGTCGCCAGCAATTCCAGCGGATATTGCTCAACCGGGCGCACATTCATGGAACGGAAGACGCCGGGGAAGGCGCGCCGCGCCACATCGCGGTTGGCCAGCATGTAGGAAACGCCGGACGGCACCCGCAGATTGTCTTCCAGGACGACGAACTCGCCCTTTTCATTGCGGATCAGATCGCTGCCGCAAATATTCACGTAAGCGCCATGGGGCACCAGCAGCCCATGCATCTCACGCCGGTAATGCTTGGAGCCATAAATCATGGCGCGCGGCACCACGCCGTCTGTCAGCACCCGGCCATCGTTATAAATGTCGCGCAGGAAAAGATTGAGCGCCAGGATTCGCTGGGTCAGGCCGCGTTCAATGCGGTCCCATTCCGCCGCTGTCACAATGCGCGGCAGAAGATCGGTGGGAATAATCCGTTCCGTGGCGCGATTGTCGTTATAGACGGTGAAGGTGATGCCCTGATGCAGGAAGCTTTGCTCGCAAGCCTGCTGGCGGCGGTTCAGTTCTTCCAGCGGCAAGGTCGCGATGCGGCTGTCCAGCGCGGTATAGGGCGCGCGTGTGCTGCCATCGGGCGCGAACATTTCGTCATAGGGCGCGCCCAGCGCATAATTTTGGTAGGGCGCATCTTGCCCCGGACGGGACGGCGCGGCCGGGGCGGGAACAAGATCCGCCCCACCAAGGTCCTCCGGGTTCGCGAAAGCTTCATGCTGCATGCGCGAAGTGTGTAGCCAGGCCGGGCTTCCCGCAAGCGCCTGATTCGCGCAGGCACCGAAATACAACCTATGGTTGTTATTTTCTAATCCAGCAGCGCCAACAGGCTGTCCTGATTGGGGCGGGCGGCCGCGCGCACTGCACGAAAATCCAGCCCCTGCAGGGCGGCAGCGGCGGCCGGGCTGATGCAGGCGGCAAGAAGCCGGCTTACGGGCAAGTCTTGCTTGCGGACGCAATCGGCAAAGATGGCGGCGCTGCGCGGCGAATAAAACAGCGCCGCATCCAGATCACCATCGCGCAGGCCGCTGGCTGCGGCATCCGGCAATTGGTCCAATGCGTCCATTGCGTAGAGAATTTCGCGCCTGACCGTGAAAGCCGGCAGATCCGCCGCCAGCCTTCCTTCATTACCCTCACCTGCCACCTGCAACAGCGCGCCCTCGTCAGGCTCGGCCCAATGCGCGGCGGCAAGCGCCAGCGCGGCGGCATCGCCATCGGCATTTTTCACGGTTTGAAATCCCAACCGCTCCGCCTCCGCTGCCGTCTGCGGCCCCACCGCGAAAAGCGCAATATCGCGCCGGGTGCTGCGCCGGGCAAAAGCCCGCACGCCATTGGCGCTGGTGGCCAGAATGGCCTGCACATCCTCCAGCGCCAGAGGCGGCCCTTCCAGAAAACGCAAGCTGAGCAGCGGCGCCAGCACGGTTTGGTGGCCGCGCGCCTGCAATTGGCGGGCGGTTTCTTCGCCATCTTCCAGCGGCCGGGTGATCAATATTTTCAATTTTTGCGATCCGGTGCTTTCTGCGTTAGACGAACAGCGTCTTAGCGGAAGAACAGGCTTTTGGACACATTCACCGTGCTGGGGCTTGAGACAAGCTGCGATGAAACCGCCGCCGCGGTGGTGCGCGGGTCTGTGCCGGGCCCGGGCGAGATTCTTTCCAATATCGTGTTCAGCCAGACCGAAGCGCATGCCCCTTATGGCGGCGTGGTGCCGGAAATCGCCTCCCGCGCCCATATGGAAATACTGGACGGTGTCGTCGAGCAAGCCCTGGCACAGGCCAAAATCAGCCTGGCGGAGGTGGGTGCCATTGCGGCAACCGCCGGGCCGGGCCTGATCGGCGGCGTGATGGTGGGGCTGACCACCGCCAAGGCGCTGGCGCTGGGGGCAGGAAAGAAATTGATCGCGGTCAATCATCTGGCCGGCCATGCGCTGACCGCCCGGCTGACCAATGGCGTGGAATTTCCGTTTTTGCTGCTGCTGGTGTCGGGCGGCCATTGCCAGCTTCTGGCGGTGCAGAGCGCCGAAAAATTCCGCCTTTATGGCAGCACGCAGGACGATGCCGCAGGCGAGGCCTTTGACAAGGTCGCCAAGCTTCTGGGCCTGCCTTATCCCGGCGGCCCCAATGTCGAAAAAGCAGCAGAGCAGGGCAACGCCAAACGCTATGCCCTGCCCCGCCCGCTGCTGGGCCGCCCTGCTTCCGCGGGAACGGGCATGGATTTTTCGTTTTCAGGATTGAAAACCGCCATGCGCCAATTGGTGCAGACGGGCGGTATTGATGTGAAGGACGCCGCCGCATCATTTCAGGCGGCGGTGATCGACATTCTGCGCGACCGCGTGAGCAACTCGCTGGCGCAATTCGCCCGCGACTTTCCCGATGTGCAAACACCTTGTCTGGTGGTGGCGGGCGGTGTTGCCGCCAATTTTGCCATCGGTTCGGCGCTCACCGTTCTGGCCGAGAGCCGCGATTTCAATATTCGCATTCCCCCAGCTCGGCTTTGCACCGACAATGCGGCGATGATCGCCTGGGCCGGGCTGGAACGCCTTACCCTGGGTGGCGGCGACGATCTTGCCGTTTCACCCCGGGCGCGTTGGCCGCTGGATGCGCTGTCTTAAGAGGCGGCCAGCGTGACGAGGGCCAAGGCTCCCAGAAGCACGGTCAGGGCAAGGGAAAGATGCTGGCTGACGGTTTCGCTAAAGCTTGCAGGCTGATGGACAGAAGGGGCTTTCATGCAGTTACTCCTTTGAAAATCGGACCTGAAAATGCTCCCCAGGTCTTATTGCACTGCAATATGATGGGCCCCTTGCCCAAGGTTTTCAATCCAGTTTTAGAGAAGAAATTTTTGCTAAGTATTTGTGCAATAACGGATAAATGCATGAAATATATGACGAAATTATATTTCAAGCGTGACTGTGCAAATGCGGCATGGAAGGTCTGCGTGAAATGAAGATCGCCACCTGGAATGTTAATTCCGTGCGTCACCGCATTAACCTGGTGACGCGCTTTCTGCGCGATGCCGAGCCTGACGTTCTGGCGCTGCAGGAAACCAAGGTGATCAACGAACTGTTTCCGGCCGAGCCGCTGAAGAAGCTTGGCTATGTGCATCAGGCCATTGCCGGCCAAAAGGCCTATCACGGCGTGGCGATCCTCTCGCGCCTGCCTTTCAAAAAAACCGGCACACAGGATTTCTGCCGCGAAGGCCATGCCCGGCATGTGAGCGTGAATTTCGAAAATGGCATGGAGCTGCACAATTTCTATGTGCCGGCCGGCGGCGATATTCCCGATCCCAAAAAGAATGAAAAATTCGCCCATAAGCTGGATTTCCTGGGCGGCATGGAAAAATTCTTTGCCAGGCGCGCCAAGGCCAAATCTGATCCGGTGCTGCTGATGGGCGATCTGAACGTCGCGCCGCTGGAACATGACGTCTGGAGCCACAAGCAATTGCTGGATGTGGTGAGCCATACGCCGGTGGAGACGCGGCTGCTGGGTCAGGTTCAGGCCGCATTCGACTGGACCGACGCCACGCGGCATTTCATTCCGGAAAATGAGAAAATCTATTCCTGGTGGAGTTATCGCGCTGCCGACTGGGAAGCTTCAGACCGTGGCCGCAGGCTGGATCATGTCTGGCTCAGCCCCGGTCTGAAAGGCGCGCTGAAATCGCAAAGCATCTTGAAAAAAATGCGCGGCTGGCAAAAAGCCTCGGACCATGTGCCGGTGGTTATCGAACTGGATGTTTGAATGCTAATCACTTTCCTGCGCCACGGCCCCACCGAATGGAATGGCCAAGGCCGCATTCAGGGCCATACCGACATTCCGCTCAGCGCCGAAGGCCTGATCAAAATGCGCGGGCTGCGCGCACCCTTTGCCGCGCCGCGCATTTTCGTCAGCCCCCTGCAACGCGCCCGCCAGACCGCTGAGGCGCTGGGGTTGGAAAATCCAACCCTGGATGCACGGCTGATGGAACAGCATTGGGGCCAATGGGAAGGCATGACGCGGGCCGAAATATTGGCCGCACATGGCGACGACGCTTTTGCCCGTGCCGGTCTTGCCGCCGCCTTTCGCCCAGGCGGCGGGGAATCCACGCAAGAACTCAATGACCGCGTCGCGGCTTTTCTGCGCGACGTGGCGCGCGAGGATGGCGACGCCATCGCCGTGGCGCATCTGGGTGTGTTGCGTTCTGCCTATACGCTGGCCACCGGCTGGGATATGGGCGCGCCCATGCCGCCGGATCTGGATGTTTCCAAAGCGCTGGTTCTGAAGCTGGATGGCGCGGGCCAGCCGGCGCTGCACGGATTGAATGTGGAATTGCTAAGCGCCTAAGCCCAGAAGGGCTCGGTTTTCCGCAAGCGATCCCAGCGCTTCATGGCTTTCTTGACCAGCCGTGGCTGGCGGGCGCGGTACCAGCCCTGCACAGTGCCGGCGGCAAACCGCAATTCGCCGGAATTTTTCTGCCCCGAAGGCGCCAGCTGCGCGATCACGGTGCGGGCATGGGCGATATCGTTCAGCCGCCCCAGCACATCCTGCAACCGCCGAAGCTGGCCCAGATAGCGCTTCACCTTTTTCTTTTTGTAGAGGGGGGCGAAAAACTCCGCGCTGTAGCGCAACTTTTTCAGGGAAATCCGCAGCCGGTGCAGATCGCCTTCCTCATGGCTGCGGGCGGCGCGGCCGCGCTTTTTGGCGCGCGCGGCCTGACGCACCAGAATCTTTTCCGCCATGACCGGCAACCGGTTGTCGCGCGCCAACGGCAGGCGTGACTGGGCCAGGCCCGCCACATCATCCAAAAACACGGCAAAGTCGCCGCCGGTTACGCAGGCGCTGGCCTGATTCCAGGCGGTGTCGCGGGCTTTCTCAGCCTCGGCGCGCAGGGCCGCGAACATTTCGATTTCGTCTTCGCCGGAAAACATCTTGGCGGGCGCGGCCAGCAATTCTTCCAGGAACACATCCAAGTCGCGAGCGGGGCCCAGCCGGCTGGACAGAACCTTGGCGCGGCCGCGCAATTCCTCCAGCCAGGGCTGTTCAAAGGCATCGCCAAAGGATTTGAGCGACACTTCCAGTCGCCGCAGACTTACCCGCAACTGATGCAGGCCCTCCACCGAACGGCCATTGCGCAGCACGCCGGCATTGGCGGTCATTTGCGCCAGACAATCCGATAGGGTGGCGCGGAAGGCGTCATCCGGCGACATTTTCTTGTGAATGCGGGCCAGCCGCGCCTTTACCGGTTGGGCGGGATGCACCGCACGGCGGGAAAGCGAATGAATAGAAGCGGGGCGCGGATCATCCATGCGCCGAAATTGCCTTAACGCGCTCTTACCGGCAAGCCCGCATCTGCCAAAGCTTGTTTCGCCTGGTCGATGCTGACTTCGCCGAAATGAAAGATCGAGGCAGCCAGCACCGCGCTGGCATGACCTTCTGTGACACCCTTGACCAGATCATCCAGCGTGCCCACGCCGCCCGAGGCGATCACCGGTACGCTGACCGCGTCCGCAATGGCGCGGGTGAGCGGCAGGTCATAACCTTTGCGGGTGCCGTCCCGGTCCATGGAGGTTAGGAGAATTTCGCCCGCACCCAGCGACACGACTTTTTTGGCGTATTCCACCGCATCAATGCCGGTGGCGTTGCGCCCGCCATGGGTGAAAATCTCGAATTTCCCGGACGGAACTTTTTTGGCGTCAATCGCCGCGACAATGCACTGACTGCCGAATTTCTCGGCGCCTTCCTTGATGAATTCCGGCCGGTTCACCGCTGTGGTGTTGATGGAAACCTTGTCGGCACCCGCCAGAAGCAGGGCGCGGATATCTTCCAGACTGCGCACCCCGCCGCCCACGGTCAGCGGCATGAAACAGACTTCGGCGGTGCGCCGCACCACATCCAACAGCGTGCCGCGCGCTTCGTGGCTGGCGGTGATATCCAGAAAGCAAAGCTCGTCGGCGCCCGCCGCGTCATACAGAATGGCCTGCTCCACGGGATCGCCGGCATCGCGCAGGCCCACGAAATTCACGCCTTTGACCACCCGTCCGTCCTTGATGTCCAGGCAGGGGATAATTCTTATCTTCAACATCACGCACGCCCCTTCGCCATGGCGGCGATGTTCATCAGGGTGCGGCCGCACACCGCTTCATCGGGCACGGCGGTGGTTTTGGCCAGCACTTCGGCCTCCAGCAGCACGTCCAGTGCGTCATTGAGTTTTTCGCCGTTCCAGTTGCGAAGCTGCATCTTGAAGGAATCGGCGCGCAAAAAATGCAGCGGCGGGCGAAGCTGGCGAAGGGCATTGTCCATATTTTCGCCCCGCGCCATATTTTCGCGCACCAGCGCCAGTCGCTGGAAATGCCCCATGGCATTGCGGATTACCGCGATGGGCGCCATGTCTGCCGTCCACAACCGGGTCAGCGCCAGATCCAGCCGGGCGAAATCGCCGCTGCCAGCCGCATCACAGGCTTCCTCGGCGCGGGCTTCGGCTTCATCGCCCATGGCGGCCCGCACATCAGCAAGTGAAACGCTTTTCTGGCCTTTGCAATAAAGCGCCAGCTTTTCCAGTTCCCTACGCGACACGCCGCGATCGGATCCCAGCCGTGAAACCGCATCGGCCAGGGCATCAGGCACGATGGAAAGGCCCTGTTCGCGCAGCGCCTCGCGCACCAGATCTTCCAGGCTGCGCGCCGTATCGGCGTAACAGGCAATGGCGGCGGCGGTTTTGTCTTCTTCAAAAATCTTGCGCAGGGCCGCGCCCTTGGAAAGATCGCCCGCTTCCACCACCACCAGCGCATCGCCGGGCGGATCATCCAGAAAACCTTCGAACAGCCCCGCCAGGCCATTGCCCGCGCCCCGCACCCGCACCACGCGGCGGCCGCCCATCATGGAGATGGCGGCGCTTTCATCCGCCAGCCGGGCCGGATCGGCATCCAGCACCGCTTCGCTGAGATCGGCGATGTTGAAGGCATCGGTAAGGTCAGCCACCACCGATTTCATCAACCGTTCCGCCCGCTCCTGCACCAGACCGGCATCGGGCCCGAACACCAGAGCGCAGCGCAGCGTCTTGGGCGGGCTGGCGGCAAAGCGGTCGGCATCGCGCGCGCCCACTATCATGGAAGAGGAGCAATCATTTGCCGTCCCTGCGCCGGAAGAACGCCGCCAGATCGATGCGGATACGCTCGGCAATATCCTGGGCGGCACGCTGATCGGCATCCTGCTGTGCCGACAGGGTCGAATAAGGCGAGGTCACCACGTTATAGGCCGCAAGACTGGTCTGGGTGCCGTGCGTGACTTCGCCACCCTTGGCGTCGCTGAGAATATAATTGACCGTCAGCGTGTCATTGTAGCGGCTGATGGTGGCGTCATTCTGCAGCACCACGCCCTGATTGCTGTCATTCAGGATGAGTTTCAGCCGATAGGCCTTGCCGTTCAGCGAACCGTTGGAGCCGAGCAGATTGATCAGATTGTTGCGCAGCTCATAACCGGCGCGTTCGGCCACCGGCTCGACATAGATAGTGGCCAATTGCGGCTGCAGCCGCCCATCGCCATACAAAGGCCGAAAGCCGCAACCCGAAAGCAGCGGCAGAAGCGCGACAAGGATCGCCGCTTTCTTCATGCGACGATGTTGACGATACGGTTTGGCACCACGATCACTTTCTTGGGCGCGGCCCCGGCCAAGGCACGTATCACACCTTCATCCGCCAGCGCCGCGGCTTCCACCGCCTTGTTGTCGGCGCCCTGCGCCACCGTGACTTCGCCCCGGCGTTTGCCGTTCACCTGCACCGCGATGGTGACGCTGTCGGATTTGAGCAGCGCCGGATCATGTTTCGGCCA
>CAIXUE010000293.1 GCA_903922545.1 uncultured Alphaproteobacteria bacterium
CCGCCGCAGCATTTCGGCGGCGGCAAATCCGGCCGCGCCGCCGCCCACGATCACAATCTTGCGCGGGCCGCTGCGTGTCTGGATGGCGCGTTGCGCCGGTGTGGCGGCAGCCAATTTTTCACCCAGGAAAATTTTTCCATCCCGGTGTTCCACTTTCCAGCGCGTCAGCGGATCAATGGCCGGCGCGCGCAGGGCCTCACCGCTTCGCAGGCTGAAACAAGCGTGGTGCCAAGGGCAGCGCACTGTATCGCCCACCACCAGCCCGTCGGCGAGGGGTGCGTGATAATGGGTGCATTGCGCACCCACCGCGAAAATCTCCGTGCCCCGCCGCACCAGCAAAATCTGTTCGCCGCCGGCATGGCCGACAAGCTTGCCGCCATCGGGAAGTTCGGAAAGGCTGAGGCCTTGCGTCAGATCGGGGCCGGTCGCTTGGTTCTGGTTATCGCCCATTTTATCCCCCTGGCTTTTGACCAAGCTTACTGCCGTCATACCGGCGGGGAAAGACGGCTCAGCGCGCCTCGGGAATCCAGGCAACCAGCGCCCTTCGCGTTCCCGCCGTGATCGGCGTCACCCGGTGCATGGCACTGGAGGGAAAGGCGATCAGCATGCCCTGCTGCTTGGGCGCGGTGCCGACCTTGTCGCCATGCTGGAACTGCAATTCGCAGCCCTGATATTCGGCCGGATCGGTCAGCTGAATGGTGAGTGACAATTTGCGGTTCACCGTGGGACCGGTATCGGCATGCCAGGCGAAATGGCTGCCTTCGTCGGCGTTATAGACCATGTACTGGATCAGTTCGGCGAAACTGCCCAGCTTGTACTGAAAGCGCTGGTTCAGAACATTCACCACCCGCAGCAGGCGCTCATAAATCCACAGCGTCTCGTCGCTATGGCCGATCGCCGCCAGCCTTGTGATGCGCCGGCTTTCATAGCGCTCATCCGGCTTGGCGTTGCCCAGCGTGCCCTTGATCAGTTCCTGCCTGTCGCCATAGGCGATGATGGTTTTCATTTCCGCCGGATTGAAGGCGCCGGTGCCGGTGGCAAAGAGAGCAGGGCTGTTCATGGCGCCATGATCGAAAAAATTGCGCCCGATTTCAAGCGGCTTGCTGTAGAGTACCGGGCAATGGGGCGCCAATATTGCATCTGGATCGTCACGCTGCCGGGCTACACGCCCAGCCGCTGTTTTGAGGAAGTGGCCCAAAGCCTCAGCGAGGCTTTTGCCGCTCTTGGCTATGATGCGCCCGTGGTCACCGATGCCGCCCAGGTGCGCGGCACGGCGGTGGCGCTGAACGCCCATATGCTGGCGCCCGGGCCGCTGCCCTTCGACATTATCGTCTATAATCTGGAGCAGCTTTATCAGACCCCGCGTTTGTGGACCCCGGCCTATACCGAGCTGATGAAGCGCTATCCGGTCTGGGATTATTCGCCTTTCAACATCCAGGCGCTGGCTGAGGCAGGCATTCATGCCACCCGCTGCGGCATCGGCTATATGCCGGGCCTGACGCGCATTGCGCCCGCGCCGTT
Source organism: uncultured Alphaproteobacteria bacterium (assembly GCA_903922545.1). The sequence goes on from CAIXUE010000293.1 coordinate 1,522, forward strand.
GCGGGATATCGATGTTCTTTTTATCGGCGCCATGAATGAACGCCGGCGCCAGGTGCTGGAGGCCATTGGGCGCACCGGCGCGAAAACCTGGGCCGGCTTTGATCTGTATGGCGCCCAGCGCGACGCCCTGTTCGCCCGCGCCAAAATCATTCTCAACCTGCATTTCTATGAGGCCAAGCTGTTCGAGATCGTGCGCGTCTCGTATCTGCTGGCCAACAGATTCTGCGTGGTTTCGGAAACTGGCCTGGACAAGGAATTGGAAGCGTCTTTCGGCGGCGGCGTGGCCTTTGCCGCCTATGACCGGCTGGCCGAAACCTGCCACCAGCTTCTGGCCGATCCGGCCGGACGGGCGCGCATCGCCGAAGAAGGCTTTGCCCGCATCAAGGCATTTTCCCAGGCGGACATGCTCAAGGCCGCGTTGGCAGTAACCCCATAATGCCCCATGGCTATTGAGGGTATGGCCCGTGAGGCCGCGCGGGGCTCTGCGTTATGGACTGAAGTATAAAACGGGGCTACAAATCGCGCCCTGCCGGGATTTGTGCGGATCAGCGCCCTGGCTATGATATTTCAAAAGCCGCATCCGCGGCATAAGCAATTGGGAGAATGAAACGATGAAGGCGGTAAGAACGGCGTTGTTTCTGGCTCTGGTTTCGACCAGCGCCTACGCACAGGTGAATGCCGGCGCGCAGGCGCCCACACCGGATATGCCTTTCACCATGACGTCGGTGACGACCTTCGATCTTCCCTGGCGTCTGGCGTTCCTGCCCGATGGCCGCATGCTGGTTACCGAAAAGGTCGGCCGTCTTGACCTGGTGACCCAGGCGGGCGCCAAGGTCGAAGTCGGCGGCGTGCCTGCCGTTTATTATCAGGGCCAGAACGGTCTTCTGGGCGTGTTCCTTTCGCCCCATTATGCCACCGACCAGAATGTCTATCTCACTTATGCCGAACCGGGTGAATATGGCGGCGGCCTCGCCTTAGCCCGCGCCAAGCTCAACATCACCGGCGACCGCGCGCGTCTGGATGGTCTGACCGTGCTTTGGCATCAGGTGCCCAAGGGCAAGGGTGGCCAGGAAGGCGCCCAGGTCGCATTCGCGCCCGATGGCAATTCGCTGTTCCTCACCGTGGGTGATCGCCAGCGCTTCACCCCGGCGCAGGACATCAACCAGCCCGTAGGCAAAATTCTGCACCTGACGCTGGACGGCAAACCCGCCGCCGACAACCCGCATGCGGGCCAGACCGGCGCCGCCAGCATTCCGCTGATCGATCCGCCGGCCGATACCGAAAAGGCCAAGACCGCGCCGGTCGTCAGCACCTACACCTTCACCGGCCCGAACCTGACGCCGTCGGAAACCTGGACCGAAGGCCATCGCACGCCTTACGGCATGGCCTTCGCGCCGAACGGCGAATTGTGGGAGCTGGAACATGGCCCGATGGGCGGCGATGAGCTGAACCTGATCGTCAAGGGCAAGAATTATGGCTGGCCGCTGGTCTCCTACGGCAACAACTATAATGGCGTGCCGATCGCCAAGCCGCCGACGCGCCCTGACCTGGTGGAACCTGTCATCTATTGGGTGCCGGTGATCGCGCCGGGCAATCTGATGTTCTATCACGGCAGCCAGGCCTTCCCGCAGTGGAACGGCAATGCGCTTCTGGGCGGCATGGCGACCATGACCCTCAATCGCGTCGTGATGGACGGCCATGGCGGCGCCAAGATGGCCG
>CAIXUE010000294.1 GCA_903922545.1 uncultured Alphaproteobacteria bacterium
GCGCCCATTTCCTCCGGCCCGAAGGTCAGCGGCTTTTGCGCGCCCATCTTCACGCCGGTCCAGCCATTTTCATTATGGCTGGCGGTGACCATCGCCACCGCGGGACAGTCCAGTGCGAATTGCGCGAAATAGGCCACCGGCGACAGCGCCAGGCCAATGTCATGCACCTCACAGCCGGCCCGCATCAGCCCCAGGATCAGCGCCTGCTTGATGGAGAGCGAATAGGACCGGAAATCATGGCCGGTGACCACTTTGGGCTGAACGCCGATATCGTGCAGGTAAGTGCCCAGACCTAATCCCAGGGCCTGGATGCCCAGAAGATTGATCTCCTTGCCGAACAGCCAGCGGGCATCATATTCGCGAAAGCCATTGGCGGTGACCAAAGGCAGATTTTCGTAATCGGCCGTATTGGGCCTCAGGTCGGCGCGCGGCTTGATCATGGAATGTCCGGGGGAAAATCCGGCTGGTTCTAGCGGCCCGGGTCCGAATCCTCAACCCCGGCCACTTCAATCTGGCCAACTTCAGTCAGGTTCGTGCGGGCCCAGGCTGCCGTCGCGGCGTTCAAAGCGCGGATTGGAAAGATCATAAGTGTCATAGCCGCAAAACCGGCACGCCGGAATCAGCGCGCCCTTGGGCAGCGCGGTGATCTGATGGCACCGTTCGCAACGATAATTGGCGCCTTCACGCGCCGTCTCTCCGGCTTTTTCGCTCATATCGGACCTAACGCGGGCTGTGACCATGCGTTCCCGCCGCGCTATACTGCCGGCCATGGAAAGAAAGCTGATAGAGGCGCTGAATCTGGCCCCCTTCGAAAAGGGCTTTGTCTGGCTGGTTGGCGCGGGCCCCGGCGATCCGGGCCTGATCACCGCCCTGGGCCTGATGGCGCTCGGGCAAGCCGATTTCATTCTTTATGATGCACTGGTCGATGAACGGCTGCTGGCGCTCGCCAAAAAAGGCGCCGGTCTCATCTTCGCGGGCAAACGCGCCGGCGTCACAAGCTGCCGGCAAAGCGATATTTCAAACCTGCTGATCGACCTGGCCAAAAAAGACAACCGGGTGCTGCGCCTAAAAGGCGGCGACCCTTTTACCTTCGGTCGCGGCGGCGAGGAAGCCGGCGCCTTGGCAAAAGCCGGCACGCCCTTCCGCATCGTGCCCGGCATCACCGCGGGCATCGGCGGCCTGGCCTATGCAGGCATTCCCGTCACCCACCGCGACACCAACCACGCCGTCACTTTCATCACCGGCCATGGCGCGGATGGAAAATTGCCGCCCCTGAACTGGCAGGCGCTGGGCAAAGGTTCTGAAACTTTGGTGTTCTATATGGCGCGCAAATTCGCTGGCGAAATCGCCGACGCGCTGATCGCGGCAGGGCGAAAATCCGACGAACCCACCGCAATTGTCGCCAATGCCGCCCGCGCCGATCAGAATGTCATCGTCACAACACTGGGCGCGCTTGGCAGCGCCGCCGAAAAAGCCCCCGCCCTGTCCATCATCGTGATCGGCCAGAATGTGCGTCTGCGCGAAGAGCTCGACTGGCTGGGCAAAAAAGCCGCCGCCCTCAATCCGGTTTAAGCGCTTTCATCCGCGCCGGAAGTTCCGCCAGGATGCGGTCCCGCCCTGCCTCGTCCATCCCGCTCCAGTCGGCGATCTCGTCCAGGCTCCGGCCACAGCCCAGGCACAGGCCGGCCTGCGGATCCAGCACGCAGGTTTTGACGCAAGGGCTTTGCAGGGGTCCGGCCATAACCCCAGATTATGGGCCATTTTGCTTCAAGCCCAGCCACCCTCCTTAACCGGGGTTTAACAGCGCCCCGCTAGGCTTTGCCCGGAATTTTCGCGGGCTCTCCCATGGCAAAAGCAACCTTCCACAAAAACCAGCGCGTCTATGTGAAGCCGGTCGGCACCTGGGCGCTGGTCGAGCATGTCGTGCCGCATTGGGCAAAGGGGCTCGAGGAGCCCATCCGCATTCACTATGATGTGGGCCTGGGCCGTGAATTCGCCGCCGAGGAATTGCTCAACGAAGAGCCGACGGCCAACAATAACAACGGCCATGACGCGCATTGGCGCGTGGTGCGGGCTCGCAACAAGTGGCAGCCCGCCCAGGATTGCGCCCGCCACCCCGTGCCGGGCACCTATCCGGTGGTCATCACCGGCGAGGCGGAATGGGGCGGCTGGCGCGTGCCGGGCGCCGAATATGACCTCGATCCGGCCAAGGTCGAAATGCAGGCCCGGCTGATCGCCTCAGCGCCGCAACTGGCGGCCTTTGCCGACGGGCTGGTGGATTGGGCGCGCAAATCCGGCGAGGACATGCCCAACGCCCTGGTGGAACTTGCCCATAGTGCACAGGACATCCTGGCCCATGTTAAGGGCCAGGGGTGAGCCAGGAACAGCCGAAGGTCTCGCTACGCTGCCGCTAGCGAGGGACCTTCGGTCCTGGCGAACGCCGCAATGCCGTGCGCCCAAGCGCGGCATGAGGCCGGGACGGCCTTTCGTCGCGCTTACAACACGAGCATTTTCTGGCTAGGTTCGCGCCGCCATGCGAACCGAAGACCCCCGCGCCATCCACCTGTCCGAATACCGGGCGCCGGATTTTCACATTGAAACCGTCCGGCTGGATTTCGCCCTCGATCCCACTGCCACGCGCGTAGCAGCCCGGCTTGATATCACCCGCAAAACCGCCGGCACACCGCTAATCTTGCACGGCGAAGAGCTGAAGCTCATTTCCATTACCGTTGACGGGCGCGCCCTGGGCGAAACCGAGTACCAGCTCGACGGCAAAAGCCTCACCATAGCTTCCGTCCCCGACCGCTTTGTGCTGGAAACCGTCTGCGAAATCGCGCCCGCCGCCAACACCGCGCTGGAAGGTCTTTATCAATCCGCCGGCATGTTCTGCACCCAGTGCGAACCGGAGGGCTTTCGCCGCATCACCTGGTTTCTCGACCGGCCCGACAATCTGTCCGTCTTCACCGTGCGTATCGAAGCCGACAAGGCGCTTTATCCGGTGCTGCTCTCCAACGGCAACCGGCTCGAAAGCGGCGAGCTGCCGGATCAGCGCCACTTCGCGCTCTGGCACGACCCCTTCCCCAAACCTTCTTATCTCTTCGCTTTGGTGGCGGGCGATCTGGGCGTCATCCATGACGATTTCACCACCATGTCGGGCCGCACCATCGCACTCGACATCTTCGTCGAGCATGGCAATGAACCACGCGCCACTTATGCGATGGGCGCGCTCAAGCGTGCCATGGCCTGGGACGAAGAGGCTTACGGCCGCGAATACGACCTCGACATTTTCATGATCGTGGCCGTCAGCGCCTTCAACATGGGCGCCATGGAAAACAAGGGCCTCAACATCTTCAACGACAAGGTGCTGCTGGCCTCGCCTGAAACCGCCACCGATGACGATTACGCGCGCATCGAAAGCGTGGTCGCCCACGAATATTTCCACAATTGGACCGGCGACCGCGTCACCTGCCGCGACTGGTTCCAGCTTTCCCTGAAAGAAGGCCTCACCGTCTTTCGCGACCAGAGTTTTTCCGCCGATATGCGCAGCGCCGGCGTGCAGCGCATCCAGGATGTGCGTGCCCTGCGCGGCCGCCAGTTTCAGGAAGATGCCGGCCCGCTGGCCCATCCGGTGCAGCCGCAAAGCTATATCGAGATCAACAATTTCTATACCGCCACGGTTTACGAAAAAGGCTCTGAAGTCATCCGCATGCTCAAAACCCTGGTGGGTGATGAGGGCTATCGCAAGGCAACCGATCTTTATTTCCAGCGCCATGACGGTCATGCCGCCACGGTGGAAGATTGGGTGAAATGCTTTGAAGATGCCTGCGGCCGCGACCTGTCCCAGTTCCGTCTCTGGTATGTTCAGGCCGGCACGCCAGTCATCGAAGCCAAGACGACGTACGACGCGGCTGCCCGCACTTACACGATTGCGCTGACACAAAGCCTGGCGCCCACACCGGGCCAGCCTGACAAAAAGCCCATGCACATTCCCGTCCGCGTCGGCCTGGTGGGCCAGGATGGCGCGCATCTGGATAAAAGCAATTGAAGAATATGGGCTTCAGAGTTTCCTGGTTAAACATCAGCAAGCCAAAAGAGGAGAGCGGAAGCGGAGGCAGGTTGACCCTATAGTCAAAAGCTGGGTCTGGGAGATCAGAGAAAGGGAATACGAGTGCTGTGGGCAAAAGATTCAGTATTTCCTGAAGATTGAGCAGGCCGTTCATCTCTGTGTCCCCAAAATCTATGAGATACTCTCTGAGAAATATGTGATCCGCTCGAAATGGAAGAAGAACAAGAAAAGGGGCGCAGTCCCTAAAGCATCAAGACCAAGAGA
>CAIXUE010000295.1 GCA_903922545.1 uncultured Alphaproteobacteria bacterium
CGCGGTCTCGCTGCGGGCGCCGAATTGCGCAAGCCTCAGCCGATCAGCGATGCGGAGCACAAAATCCTGTTTGGGCAAAGAGCGCGGTAATCCGCGCTTTCTTGCGCGGCGCGTTAAAGACTTGTTCACCGCGCCTAATGGTTCTTAGCAATTAAGACTAACGCGCGTTTACTGCGTCTTATTGTCTCTGCCTCCACCATGGCCTCATGTTTGGAGGGAGAGTGTCGTGACCTGTATCGATATGGACTCATTGGCGCAGTATGAAAGCGAGGCCAAGCTTGGCCGCGCCGATGCGCTTTACAATCTGGGCCTGGCCTATTCGACCGGGCAGGGCGTGACGCAGGATTACGTCGCCGCCCACAAATGGTTCAATCTCGCCGCTTTGCGCGGCAGCAATATCGCCAAGAACTGGCGCAACCAGATTGCGGAAGAGATGAATGCCGGCCAGATCGCGCAGGCCCAGAAGCTGGCGCGTGAGTGGCTCAACATTTTCAAGTAATTCAGTTCGCTTTTGACTTTGCGGGCGCCGGCGCGCTCAGCACGGTATTTTGCGCCGCTGCCGGCGCATAAAGATCCGTCAGAATCTGCAGGGCCACGTCCTTGCCCGCCAGCCGGTCGCGATAGACCTCGGCATTTTCCAGAACACGTTCGACATAATTGCGGGTCTCATCGAAGGGGATCTGTTCGATGAAATCTATCGGGTCCACCACGCCGTTCCGGGGATCGCCGAACGCGGTGACCCAGCGGCGGGTGTTGGTGTCGCCCGCGTCATAGCCGGCGATCGCCAGCACCAGCGAGCCGTTCCAAGTGCTGACATGGCCATTGAACTCGATCGTGCCCAGTTCGATGTTGTAGTCCCGGTTGGTCAGAAGATCGCCCAGCCGGTAAGGCAGATGGGCGATACGGGCCGATTGCCGGGCGACAGGGGGCATCACCTGCATGAGGCCGCGCGCGCCCACCGGGCTCACCGCATAGGGATCAAATTCGGTTTCCTGACGGATCAGGCCCAGCACCAGGGCCGGGTCAGGCGCGGCGCTCTGACCTTTGTAGGCCGGCAGCGTGATCACAGGGTGGGTGTAATCCAGCATGGTGGCGCCGGCATAGCTGGCGGCCTTGGCCAGGCGCACCGCGATCTCCGGATAGCCCCAACCTGTCAGGCTGCGCAGGAACGCCTTCACATGCCGGGGCGAGGAATAGGTCTGGGCATCGGCTTCCGCGAACAGGCGCAAATCCCCCGCCTGGCCCAGATCCGCCAGAATGCGGATTTGCGGCATCAGGGGATCATCTTCGATCTCGCTTTTCTCGGCCGCCGCCACGGCGGCGTCATTTACGTGCAGCAGCGGCGCTGCCTGCGTGCGGGCGAGGGAGACCTGGCCGTAAAACGTGTCTGGATAGGCGGCGGCGAGGCGGTAATGGGAAACCGCGCCGCCCGTATCATTCATGGCCTCGTATGTCCGGCCCAGCCAATATTCGGCGCGTGACTTGCTGATCGGCCGTGAGACATTGGCGGCCAGGCGCTGAAACCAGGGCAGGGCGGCGGCCGAATCTTTGACGAACCGCAAACTGATAAAGCCGCCCAGGAATTGCTGTTCGGCATAGGCATCGCCGACGGGAAGGCCGGCATGCTCCACCATCGCCAGCGCGCCCTGGGCGTCACCGGCTTTAAGCATGTCGCGCGCCTGGACGTTCACTTCCGCCCACCAGCGCGCGGTGTGGTCCCGCGCCAGGGTCGCCGGCGCGATCCGCATCAGCATGGCATGGGCCTTTTCATCATCATGTTCGGTGCGCAGCGCCCGGGACCAGTCATAGAGAAGGGCGGGATCGGACGAATCCGTCACCGCGGTCAGCGCGGCCGCCGCGGATTTGGTTCCGCCCTGAAGCAGGATGCGCGCCCGGGCGATAGCGGCGCTGGTGTCGTCCACTCGCGCCATCTGGCGGCGCGCTGCCGCGCTTTCGCCGCGCCAGAGCAGATTGTCCAGCCGTGTGCGGTCGCTTTCCGGCGTGAGGGAAGCCGCGTCCTGGGTGCGGATGGCGTTCTCAGTGAATTCGTCGAAGCTGCCTTCGGCCCAGCCGCGCGCGATCAGGGGGCTGCCCTTGTCGGCTTGACCATTGGCGACCAGCGCTTCGCCTAGGCGAACACGTCCAATGCTGGAATTGGGCGGGTGCGCGGTGAACCAGGCAATGATCTGGGCTGGCGTCATGGGCGAAGCGGGATCGGCGTTGATGGCGGCTTCAGCGCGCGCCTGCAGCGTGCCTTTGAGCGGCCAGGCGCCCGCGAATTTCATCACAGCGTCTATGTCGGTGAATTTGGCGCCCGAATTGCGGTCCAGGGCATAGCGCCATTGCAGCAATTGGCGCGCAGTGGTGTCCTTGCCCTGGTCGCCCAGCGCCAGCGCGTCTTTCCAGTCGCCCTTGGCGGCCAGGGCGAAGGCTTTTTGAAAAAGCGCGTGATCTGTGGCCGACAACACCCGGATGCTGCTGGGCCGCGCCCCGGCAATGCCGGGGTCCACCGGATTGCCGGCAGGAGCGGGCGGCGTCATCGCCACGCTGGCACTGTCCTTGGCGCTGTCCTGGCCCAGCGCCACCGCCGGAACCAGAAAGGCCAGGCCCAGAAGCCAGGCAAAGGAGGCGATATGCCGTAAGGGCATGGGAGCCAGATACTTGTTGAAGCCGCCAGATCAGCTTAGACGGAGGCCGCCCGGCAAGGCCATAATGCCGGGGCTTAATTTAAGGACGGAACTGTCATGACCAGCGTCGCGGCGCGCATCCAGGGCTCACTTCCCGCCCTTGTCACTCCCATGCGGGGCGGCAAAGTGGATGAACAGGCTTTCCGCAAATTCGTCTCCTGGCAGATAGAGCAGGGCAGCCATGGCCTGGTTCCGTGCGGAACCACCGGCGAATC
>CAIXUE010000296.1 GCA_903922545.1 uncultured Alphaproteobacteria bacterium
AAAGTTTCTAACAATCTGTTTTTATTACACAAAGATGGTGCTTTGATTGGACAGATACCAACAAAAGTACCAACAAACCCGCTTTGACCGATCAGCGTGGATCGCCTCGGGAAGGCTCGCGGCGGGGGCGTTCTAGTATTTCCAAGCATTAAGGGGGCGTGGCCTACCGCTACTTACCCTCAGTAGGCGTTGGGGCAGCTCGCGGCCATTCTTCGGCAGCGACCCAATCGACAGCCTGCCGGATGCGGTGCGCTGCTAGCCCCTTATAGCCCTAGGGTGGCCTAAGACACCTTGGTCTCTTAAAGCGCCTGAGCAATGCGTGCACGCATTCAGGCAGGCTTTGAAACGGAGAGGAGGGAGGGAGAATGTCGCTGCCCCCCCCAACCGGCCGTGCGGAATCCTGGAAGCGACCCGCGATCCGAGACCGTGCTCGCCAATGTCCGCTTTTCTCCAAGGCGGCCATTCAGCCCTGGTCGGCCCAATGTCCGCTTTGCGCCAACAGCGGACATCACCAGGACGGCGTTGCCAATCACGTCAGTCTTGCGCTTCTGGCCGGATGGTCCTTTAGGCACGAGGCTTCGCCCAGCATTCCGGTTTATACGACGCATTGGCGCTAAGTGCGGCAGCCTGCTGACAGGCCTCTTGCGACGGCATTATGAGTTCGACCCTCTCGATATGACCGGGATGACCACTGTTCATCAATATACCGGGATCTCCAGGGGCAAGCTCGGTCCCGCTGGTGGCGGCATACACGAATAGGACTAAAACCCAGGTCATGGGGCTCTCGCGCGAAAGTCGAGCAAACTTAGACCTGGCCCATAACCCCTTCAATCCCCCAGAAAATCGAAACTGTACCGGTGCCCGAAACCAGGGAAAGCCTCTTTCAAGCCGTTGGACTTCTGGAATAATTGGGAGTGGCTCAACCGGAAATTGATAGGTTTTGCTGCCGGCTCTCATCTTGGTTGGAAACGTCCGCTTTGGGTCAAAAGCAGCCGTTGGGCTGACCATGTCCGAATGACCGCTTTATCCCCGAAAGCGGACATTCAGCCGGCCGGGGTGGACTGGCCGCTTTTGAGCCAAAGCGGACATCGGTAAAGCTCTATCTAGCTGCTTTCTGTTGAGCGATTGTGGAAATAGCCGTGCCCGCCCCATTGTGATATTAGGGGGGAGGGAGCGCCTAGGGTACCGCAATGAAAATTACAAAGATCGATACCTTCAAATTCTGGGTGGACTGGTGCAACTGGCTTTTGGTGCGCATTTCCACCGACGATGGCGTTGTGGGTTGGGGCGAGGCGTCGTTGCATGGGGCCATTGAAAGCGTAGAAACCGCCATCGGTGAATACGGCGCACAGCTTATCGGACTTGATCCGGCTGGCCCTGAACAACATTGGCATCGGCTTTACAACACTTGGCGCTGGCGCGGGGGTGCAGTGTTTATGTCGGCGCTGAGCGCGTTGGACTTGGCGCTTTGGGATATTGAGGGCAAGCGGTTGGGGGTGCCGGTGCATCGACTGCTTGGCGGGGCGCATCGCGACCGGCTGCGGGTCTATGCCAGCCACTGGATTGGCGGTACCGCTACGCCGGAGGAGGCGCACGCGGCGGCGCGTGAAGCTGTGCGGCGCGGTTTTTCCGGATTCAAGTGCAGTCCTTTTACTTTCGAAGGTCTGCGCCAGAACGAGGCGGGCGCCATGAGCCGTGCCTCCGACGTGGTGGCTGCGGCACGCGAAGGCGCCGGGCCAGATACTGAAATCTTCATTGAATGCAGCGAGCTTCTTTCACCGCGCCTTGCCGTGCGGCTGGACGATCTGCTGGCGCCCTACAGGCCCGGCTGGTTCGAGGAACCGATTCCCTTTGAGAATGCCCGCGCCATGGCGCAGCTTCAGCGCGACTTGCGCACGCCCATCGCCACGGGCGAAAGGCTGTTGTCGCGCCACGAATTCCGGGAGCTGCTCGAGGAAGGTGGGTGCCGAATCATCCAGCCCGACCTGATGCATGCGGGCGGGCTGAGC
>CAIXUE010000297.1 GCA_903922545.1 uncultured Alphaproteobacteria bacterium
TTCCCGCCCATCCCATCGCCGGCACGGAGTTTTCAGGCCCCGAAGCCGGTTTCGCCAGCCTGTTTGACGGGCGCTGGACGATATTGACGCCGCTGCCGGGGGCCGATGCCGCCATGGTGGCGCGGCTCAAGGCGTTCTGGCAGGGCCTGGGAGCGCAGGTCGACGTCATGGATGCGGCGCATCACGACCTGGTGCTGGCGATCACGTCGCATCTGCCGCACTTGATCGCCTATAATATCGTGGGCACGGCGCGCGACCTGGAAACGGTGCGCGAGGCCGAAGTGATCAAATATTCCGCCAGCGGCTTTCGCGATTTCACCCGCATTGCCGCTTCCGATCCCACCATGTGGCGCGACGTCTTCCTCAACAACCGCGAAGCGGTGCTGGAAGTGTTGGGCCGGTTTAATGAGGATCTGCGCAAGCTGGAAGGCTGGGTGCGCGATGGAAACGGCAAGGCGCTGTTCGATCTTTTCACCCGCAGCCGCGCGATCCGCCGCTCCATCATCACGGCAGGGCAGGACACCTCCGCCCCCAATTTCGGCCGGGACAAAAAGAGCTAAAACAGCGGATCGAGCGCGCCGCGCAGATCATTGCTGGTATCGGCAAAGCTGTTGGCGCTCAGATTGACGCCCGACGATGTGATCGCCACCGGGCCCAATGTCACCTGACCATTCCTGTCATGCCAGGCCGATGCCGCCGCGCTCCAGCTTTGCGTGCCGGCCAGAAGCGGGGAAAAGGGACTGCCCGGCGTCAGGGTGGCGTAAATCGAAAGCGACTTGATGTGATTGCCGAACAGGTGGGCGATGTCCTGCTGGGCTGTAATGTCGTCGCCGCTGATCATCAGGTCCAGGCCATCAATCTTGGGATCGCGGCGCAGATGCAGTTGTGCCCGGTTGACCGTGAAGGGCTTGCCGTCACCATCGGTGCCGCCCGCCGCCACCAGATCCAGATCAAAACGCGTTAAGCCGGTCGCGTTGCCCACAGTACTGGCGCGCAAGGAACCCGGCAGGAATTTCACACTGTGGCTGTCGCCATGGCCATCGGTCCAGCTCAGCGTCTGGTTGCCTGCCGCTTCAAAAATATCCTGGACCGGGCCGTAAGTCAGACGATGAAGGGCGAAATTCTGGCTGGTCCAGCGGAAGGGGCCATGCGCGCCCTGGCCCTTTACCTCAAGCCCGGTAATGACCAGATCGATATTAAAAGGAAATCCGGAAATGGATTTGGTGGCGAAGGAAACCGTGACGCCAGGCATGGCTTCATGGCCGTTGATCTGGTCCAGCTTTTTGCCCAGCGCATCGGTGGCTTCATACCAATGGCCCGCCGCCCACAGCGCCAGGGCGAACAACAGCGCCAAAGGCGCGAACAGCCAAAACTTGGATGAATAATTCATAGGGGGCGACGGCCCGAAAAAGTGTGAAGCGGTTTTTCGTTCGGCCGCGCGACCATAATAAATGTCACCCGCACTTGGAATAACCACAGGACAGGCAGGAATCGCAGCCCTCGACATGCACAAAACTGGCTTCGCCACAGCGCGGGCAATAATGCGCCGGCGCGCCCTCACGCGGCACCGTGGTTGCCGCCTGCGCCGGAACGCGCTGACCCATAAAGCCGATCTCGATCATATGGCGCTCAATCACTTCGCCGATGGCCGCCAGCAGCGAAGGCACATAACGCCCGCCCATCCATTGGCCGCCGCGCGGATCGAAAATCGCTTTCAGTTCATCGACCACAAAAGACACATCGCCGCCGCGCCGGAACACCGCCGAAATCATGCGGGTCAGGGCCAGCGCCCAGGCATAGGCTTCCATATTCTTGGAATTGATAAAGACCTCGAACGGCCGCCGCCGCCCGTCTTTTTCGATGTCGTTGATGGTGATGTAGAAAGCATGATCGCTTTCCAGCCATTTGATCTTGTAGGTCCGGCCCAGCAGTGCTTCGGGCCTGTCCAACGGCTTGGTCATATAGACCACGCCGCTTTTTTCGCGTGGCGCCGGCTGGGGCAGCGGCAGTTCCGGCTCGTCTGTGGCGGCAAGCGCGGCTTCCGCAGGCACCGCGTTGCGCGGCTCTTCAAACGCCGACAGCACCGCGCCTGTCACGTCATTGGGGCGATAGGTGGTGCAGCCCTTGCAGCCCTGATTGTAGGCGTCGCGGTAAATATCCTCGAAAGCGGGGAAGGACATCTCGCGCGGCACATTGATGGTTTTGGAAATTGCCGAATCAATAAAGGGCTGGGCGGCGGCCTGCACCGCCAGGTGATCGGCCGGGCTGATGGTCTGGGCGGTGACAAAATAATCAGGCAGGGCGGCAGCATTGCCGAAGCGGGCGCGGAACTGGCGCACGGCATAATCTTCCACCATTTCCTCGCGCTTGCCGCCATCCGGCTGCAGCACCTTGCGGCTGTAACTCAGCGCAAAAACCGGCTCGATGCCGCTCGACACATTGTCGGCGAACAACGAAATCGTACCGGTCGGGGCGATGGAGGTAAGCAGCGCATTCCTCACGCCATGCTGGGCAATGGCCTCGCGAATATCCGCCGGCAGCGCCTTGATATGGGGCCGCGCCAGATAAGCGTCGCGGTCGAACAGGGGAAACGCGCCTTTTTCCCGCGCCAGTTCGGCGGAGGCGCGATAGGCGGCATGGCTCATGGCGGAAAGCCAGTTCTGGATCAGGGCAATGCTTTCGTGGGAGCCATATTTTGCGCCGCAGAAAATCAGCGCATCCGCCAGGCCGGTAACGCCCAATCCGATGCGCCGCTTGGCGAAGGCTTCTTGCCGCTGCGCCTCCAGCGGGAAGCGCGACACATCAATCGTATTGTCCAGCATCCGCACCGCGATGGCGGTCAGGCGGGAAAGTTCATCGATATCCAGTTCCGCGCCGTCTTCAAAGGGCTTGCGCACCAGTTTGGCCAGGTTGATCGAACCCAGCAGACAGGCGCCATAAGGCGGCAAGGGCTGCTCGCCGCAGGGATTGGTGGCGGCGATGGTCTCGCAATAAGAAAGATTGTTCTGGTGATTGATGCGGTCAATGAAGATCACACCCGGCTCGGCGGTCTCGTAAGTGGAACGCATGATGCGGTCCCACAGCGCCCGCGCCTTGACGGTGCGATATTCCTTGCCGCCGAACATCAGCGTCCAGTCGCCATCGGCGGTCACCGCCTCGATAAAGGCGTCCGACACCAGCACCGACAGATTGAAATTGGAAAGCCGGCTTTTTGTTTTCTTGGCGTCAATGAACTCTTCGATATCCGGATGACTGACCGACAATGTCGCCATCATGGCGCCGCGCCGCGCGCCCGCGCTCATGATGGTGCGGCACATCGCATCCCACACGTCCATGAAAGACACGGGGCCGGACGCGTCCGCGCCCACGCCTTTGACCAGCGCGCCCTTGGGCCGCAGGGTGGAAAAATCATAACCAATGCCGCCGCCCTGCTGCAGCGTGAGCGCGGCTTCGCGCAGGGCGGAAAAAATCCCGTCCATGGAATCTTCGATGGTACCCATCACAAAACAGTTGAACAAAGTGACGGAACGGCCGGTGCCCGCGCCCGCCAGAATGCGGCCGGCGGGAAGAAACTTGTGGCCGGCCAGGGCATAGGCGAAGTCGCGCGCATGGCTCATGCGGCTTTCCACAGGCTCGGCCTGGGCCAGCGCAAAGGCCACGCGCGTCCAGCTATCGGCCACCTCAGCGTCGCCGCCGGCCGCCGCCTTGAAGCGGTATTTCATGTCCCAGATCTGGCGGGAAATCTCACTCATGCTGGGCCTAATATGGCAACGGTTCTGGTAACGTTCCAGAGCCGATTTGGGCCAAAATGAAGCTTAACGCGGGGCGCTCAGGCCCCGTTCTGGTCTTTTGGCACCATGCCGGTCTTTTTGGCCTCGATATGCAGGCGGTAAAGATGCAGCAGCATCTGCCGCGTTCCGGCGGGGTTTCCCACCAGCGGCAGAAGAAATTCATTGATCAGGGTCTTGGGTGTGTTGGCCGACAAATAAACCGCGATCTTGCACGCCGCCAGATGGCTGAGATATTCGGCAAAGCCGGGACGCAACACTGCTTTCTCGCCGCCGATCACCACAAAATTGAATCCGGTATTGGCGCCGTCATATTGGCTGGGCACATCCTTTTCCACGATCAGGATCATCACGCCGCTTTTGTCGGGCCGCCAGTCTTCGCCCATTTTGGGAATAATCCGCCAGCCGCAATGAAATCCCCGGCACAGGGACGGGCGGGTTTCATAAATGCCGCAGCCAGCGCCGGTGCAGTGACTGCAAAGAATGCCGGCTTTCTTGGAAAGCCCTTCAGTCTCGATGTCCAGCCATTCGCAGCACACCACACAGGAGCCGCATTCGCCTTGCGGCACAAAACCCTTGGCGCTCATGGCGCGCCATCCAGCAATTTTGCGGTGGCTGTTTCAATACGCTGTTCCAACAGAGCCATGAATTCGCCGCGCTTCAAACCGGGCGGAATGGTTTCCAGAAATTCCAGCGTGATGGTGCCGGGCTTTTTGTGAAAACCTTGCCAGTAACGCCCCGAATCCAGCGCCGCCGGAACGCAAGGAATTTTCAGCAGGGCATAAAGCCCCGCCACGCCGGGTTTGTAATCCGGGGCCATGCCGGGTTTCTTGCGCGTGCCTTCCGGGAAAATCAAAATCGGCCGGCCTTCATTCAGCACCTTGGTGGCGGCCTGGGTCATGCGCCGCAGCGCCTCGGCGCCCGCACCGCGGTCGATTGCGATGGCGGCTGCCTTGCCCAGATACCAGCCGTAAAAGGGAATGCGCAAAAGTTCGCGTTTTAAAACAATGCCCGGATCGTCCAGCACGATATAAAGCGCCAGCGTGTCCCACATGCTCATATGTTTGGACGCCACCAGCACTGCGCCGTGCGGCACAGGGCCTTTCACTCTCATGTCGGTGCCGGCGAATATTTTCAATCCCCACAGCGTGGCGCGCGCCCAGGTCCGCGCCATCCACACACTTGCTTTGCGCGGCAGCGCCAGCAGCGGCAGGAAAATTATTCCCATCACCAGGGTCAGAAGCACAAACCAGATCAGGAACAACGCCGAACGGATCATCGCCTGACCAGGCTGGCGAACAGGCTTGCCAGATATTTGATGAATTCGCGGTGCAACAGCTTCACCGTCTGGGGATGCCGCCACCAGCCCGACAAATCCACATTGGTCTCATCCACCGGCCAGGGCAGCAGGGTCACATCGGGCATGGTGGCGCGAAATTCGATCAGGGCGCGGGGAATGTGATAGCGCGCCGTCACCACCACCAGGGAATGAAAACCATGGCCATGCGCCCAATCGGCCGTTTCGGACGCATTGCCGCGCGTGTCTTGTGCGCTGTAACCGATATCGGCGCAGCAGTCGAAACGCGGGCCGCCATGCGCCAATGTCTTCAAGGTCTCGCGTGAGGTGCTTTGGCCAACGCCGCTGATCAAAAGCCGTTTGCCCATGCCGCTTTCAAACAGCGCCACGCCCGCATTCAGCCGCAGCGCATCACCGGTCAGGACCACCACCCCGTCCGCGTCGGGCCGCTCGCTGGGCGTCGCCGGCAACAGCGAAACCCAAACCGCGAAAGACAGCGCATAGACCAGCGCCACCAGAATCAGGGAAACCAGAAAGCCGCGTATCATGCGCACAATCTAATAGATGGCCCGCACCACCGAAAGCACCGATATGCGCGCCGTGGCCCAGGCGATAATGGAAGTGGCCACCGGCACGGCGGCCAGCCAGGGGATTTCGGTCCAGCGCAGCGACAGCGGCGGCAGGAAGGGAACCGCCTCCACCCCGAAACTTTCCAGCCCGCCCGCGCCCAGAAACAGGGCCGCGGCGAACAGTGTTCCGGTCAGGGCCGCGATCAGGGCGGAAATGAAATAATGCCATTCCACGGTGCGGGCGATGAAGGATGGCAGCGCCCCCATCTGATGCAACAGCTCCACCATTTCATGATGCGCCGAAAGCCCCGCCCTTGTGGCGAAAGACACTGCCGCGGCGGTGGCGCCCGCAATCAACAGCAGAATGCCGTAAGCCGAATAGCGCACCGTATCGGCCAGCGCGCCCAGCCGCGCGATCCAACTGCGATGATCATCCAGCAAGGCTTCCGGCGCCGCCTGTTTCAGCTTCTGCCGCAGCACCGCGATATCCACCTGCTCACCGGGAATGATGGTGACGTCGATCAGCCGGGGCAGGGGAATTTCGGCGACCAGATTGTTTTTTCCGATCCAGGTTTCGACCAGGGCTTCGGTATCGGTGTCTGATATCAGCGCGGCATGGGCGACGCCTTGCGTCTGGTTCAGCAGATCCAGCGCCGCCTGAATTTCCGTCTCCAGGCCGGCGCGCGGATCGCCTTTTTCCGGCGGCAGAATCTGCACCGTCAGCTTGGCGGCCAAGCCCGCCTGCCAGCCTTGCGCGGCGCGGTCGGCAATCAGCGAAGCGCCCAGCGCCAGCGCCGCCAGAAAGGCCATCACCGCGATCACGAAATCCAGCGGCGCCGCGCCCTTGTCGCGCGGCAGAACATGGCTGCCGTTCATGCTGCGCTCGCTCTCAGTTCCACCAGCCGTCCATCCACCAGCCGCATCTCGCGGGCGCGGGTGGTTTCAATCAGCGCCCGGTCATGGGTGGCGATCAGCACCGTGGTGCCCAGCCGGTTCAGCTCACTGAAAAGCCGGATCAGCCGCGCCCCCATTTCCGGATCGACATTGCCGGTGGGCTCATCGGCGATCAAAAGATCAGGCCGCGCCACCACGGCGCGGGCAATGGCGACGCGCTGCTGCTCGCCGCCCGAAAGGGTGGGCGGCACTGCGTTCATGCGGTCGCCCAGCCCCACCCAGGACAAAAGTTCCTCCACATCGCGGGCGTAATCGGAAATCCGCTTGCCCGCCAGCCGCAGCGGCAGCGCCACATTGTCAAAGGCCGACAGATGATCCAGCAGCCGGAAATCCTGAAACACCACGCCGATGCGCCGGCGCAGGGCCGGCAGCGCGTTGCGCTTGGTGGTGGCCAGGTCGCGGCCGAACAGGGTGATAAGCCCGCGCGATGGCGGCTCGGCAAGATAGATCAGCTTCAGCAGCGTGGTCTTGCCCGCGCCGGAAAGGCCGGTGAGGAAGGTGAAAGACCCTCCCTCCAGCACAAAAGTAACGTCGCGCAGCACCTCTGGCCCGGAGCCGTAACGCATGCCGACATTTTCAAAGCGAACCATGCCGCAATCTTAGCCTTTGCGGTGACTTGCGGTCACCTTTAATGGCCCCTATTTTCGCTGCAAAGGGCTGATATCCCCGTATGATTCTCACCTGTCCCGCCTGCGCCACGCGTTACCAGGCCGATGAGGCGAAATTCCCGGCCGCCGGCCGGCAGGTGCGCTGCGCCAAATGCGGCCATGCCTGGCACCAGCCCGGACCTGTGGCCGAGGTCGCGCCGCTGCCCGCATCCGAACCCGATCCGGTGCTGGAAGCCTCGTCAACCGCTCCAGCGGCTGTCGCCGATGGCGGCTTTCGCCCAGAATCCACATCTCGGTCTTCCACCCGGTCCATGATGCCCGCGCCCAAAGAGCGCAAACCCATCCTGCCCATGCTGGGCATTGCGCTGGGCTGGATCGGCTTGATCGGGGTGGTGCTGCTGATTGGTCTTTCGGCGGTGCGCTACCGCCAGGAGATTACCGTGATCTGGCCGCAATCAGCCGGGGTCTATTCCCGCCTGGGCATGAATGTGAACACCCACGGCATTGATTTTGTGCATGTCGATTATCACCGCGAAAGCGAAGATGGTCAGGTGGTGCTGGCCGTCACCGGAAGCATCGTCAACAATGGCGCGCGCGAATTGCCGGTGCCGCAGATCATCCGCATCACCCTCAGCGATGCCGTCAATCACGAACTTTATCATTGGGATTACACGCCCACGGTGCGGACCCTGAAGCCAGGCCAGACCACCAGTTTCATGACCCGGCTTTCCAGCCCGCCCGCCAGCGCCCGGCATCTGGATGTGCGTTTCGCCAAAGGCAATTCATGACCCATAACGTGCTTTACAGCCAGGAACAGATTGCTCTGCGGGTTGAAGAGCTGGCCAAGAAAATCGCCCGCGCGCCGCTGTTGCCCGATATCGCCATGCCGGTCCTGGTGGGCGGCTTTATTTTCGCCGGCGATCTGGTGCGCGCTCTGGCGCGCCAGGGCGTGGAACTGGAAATTGAAATGCTTTGGCTGCGCTCCTATGGCGACAAGCGTGTCTCCAGCGCCATCTCCATGATCGCGGGGCCTTCCGAACAGATCGCAGGCCGCCATGTGCTGGTGATTGATGGCGTGCTGGATTTCGGCCGCACCATCAACAAGGCCGTGGCGCTGATTGAGGCTGCGGGCGCGGCCTCGGTTCAGGTTGCGGTGGCGCTGGACAAGCAGCGTCCCGATGCCGTGGCCAAGGCCGATTATGTCGCGTTTGAAACCGGCAATGATTTTGTCATCGGCTATGGCATGGATGACGCGGGCAAGCATCGCGCGTTGCCCTATATCAGCAAGGTGGATTAATCGGCTTTCAGCCGGTAACCCACGCCCTGCTCCGTCAGAATCAAGCGGGGCTGCTCCGGATCGGCTTCAATCTTCTGTCGCAACCCGCGCACATAAATGCGCAGATATTGCACATCGGTCTCGCCGCCCCAGATTTCGCGCATCAGGAATTTGTGGGTCAGAACCTTGCCGGCATGCTGCACCAGAAGCCGCAAAAGATCATATTCGCGCGGCGTCAGCTTGATGTCCTTGCCATCCACCATCACCAGCCGGCGCACCAGATCCACACTGAGCGCGCCGCTTTTGAACAGCGGCTTTTCGCCTTCCTGCTGCAAGCGGTGGCGCAAGGCGGCGCGGATGCGGGCGGACAATTCCTCCACCCCAAAGGGCTTGGCTACATAATCGTCGGCGCCCAGATCCAGCGCCGCCACCTTGCCCGCCTCATCGTCACGGCTGGACAGAATGATGATGGGCGTGGCCGCGCCGTCGGCGCGTAACCGGCGAACAACTTCCAGGCCGTCCATGCCGGGCAGGCCCAGATCCAGCACCACCAGATCGGCGCTGTTCCGTTTCAGAAATTCCAACGCGCTTTCGCCATCCACGGCTTCCTCGACGCGGTAATTCTGCGCCGTCAATGCGGTGCGCAGCAGCCGCCGGATCGGCGGGTCATCATCGACAATCAATATGCGGAAATCCGTCATGCAAGCGGCAACATCAATGTAAAGACAGCGCCTTGTCCATCCGTGCGATTTGCCGCCCGGATGCTGCCGCCCATCGCTTCCAGAAAGCCGCGGGCGATGGCCAGGCCCAACCCTGTACCGGCGCGCTGCTTGTCGCCGCCCCGCACCCGATAGAATTTGTCGAACACCCGTTCAAAATCTTCCTCCGGCAAGCCCGCGCCTTCATCACTGATGGTAACCTCAACCTGGCCGCCCCGGCGCTGCGCCGCAATGACGATCTCACTTTCGGGCGGGGCATATTTGGCTTCATTGTCCAGAAGATTGAACAGCACCTGCTCGAACAGCACCGGATCAAGCCGCAGCAGCGGCAAATCTTTTTCCATTTGTAGCCGCACATGATGATGCGCCAGCAATTTCCCCGCCCGGCGCAGCACACTGCCGGTGACATCGCCAAGTTCCACCGGTTGCAACCGGGGCGCCAGGCCGCCCGATTCCAGCCGCGTCATGTCCAGCAGATTGGCGATGAAATGGTTCAGCCGCTCGGCCTCTTCCTGGATGGTGCGCAGAAGTTCGTCTTCCGCCTCCGCATCCATCTTGCCGCGATAGGTCTTCAGGCTGGAGGCCGAACCCAATATCGCCGCCAGCGGTGTTTTCAGATCATGGCTCAGCGACGTCATCAGCGCGGTGCGCAGCTTTTCGGTTTCCCCGGCCATGCGGGCGCGGTCGGCGGCTTCGGCCAGCAAAATCCGCTCCACCGCCAGCGCCGCCTGGTCGGTCAAAGAATCCAGCAGCCTGCGCTGGTCGGGAGTCAAAAGCGCCCCGGTCCCCGGTGAATCCAGCCCGATAATGCCGATGGCGCCGCGCCCGGTTTTCATGGGCAGGAACAGCCGCTTTGCCCCGGGAAGGGTATCTGCGCCGCGCCCTGCTTCACTGCCATGCTCAAATGCCCAGCGCGCGGCGGCCATGTCGCCATCGTCCAGCATGTCTTCGGGCGGATAACCGGCGCGAACCACCAGTTCTTCGCCCTCCGGCAGCAGCAGCACAACATGCAGGCCCAGCATGTGCGACACCTGATAGGCAGTGGCCCAGAGCAGATCGTCCAGCGTCACCACCCCCGCCAGCTTGCGGCTGAAAAGATAAAGGTCTTCGGTGGCGGCGGCGCGCTGGCGGGCGACAATCGCCTGGGTTCGCACCCGCGCCGCCAGATTGCCCGCGATCACCGCCACCAGCGCGAACACCAGCAAAGTGAGAATATTTTCCGGATCGGTGATGGTGAAGGTGTAAAGCGGCGGCAGGAAAAAGAAATTATAGGCTAGGGCGCAGATCAGCCCGGCGAATAGCGACGGCCATAAGCCATACGTCACCGCGCTGGCCAACACCGCCACCAGCAACACCAGCGCCACATTGGAAACCGCCAGGCTATGGCGCAGCGCATAGCCTACACCCAGTGCCGCCGCGCTCATGGCAAAGCTCACCGCATAGGCGCGTGGGTTCGTGGCGGCCATGCGCGGCGCGCTGTCTTCCCGTTCCGCCTGGCCGCGCGCCGGCAGCACATGCACCTGAATGTCACCGGCCCGGCGGATGATCTCGGCGGCGGGATTGGCGAACACCCAGTCCCGCCAGCGGCCGCCGCCTTTGGCCGTGGTGACGATGTGATTGATGTTGTTGGCGCGGGCATATTGAATCACGCCTTCGGCTTCACTGGCTGCCGGCACGCTGGCCGCCACGCCGCCCAGCCGCTCCGCCAGCCGCAGCGCCTGGGCCACGCGATCACGCGCCGCTTCGCTTTTCGCCACGCCGGTCTCGACATGAATCGCGGTCCAGGGCGCGCGCAACCGGTCGGCCAGCCGCCGCGCCTGGCGGATCAGCATGCCGGTTCCGGCGCTGGCTGTTACCGATACCAGCAGTCTGTCGCTGGCTTCCCATGGCCCCGCAATGGCGTGGGCGCGCATGTAATCCAGCATCTGCGCATCCACCCGCTGTGCGGTGCGGCGCAGCGCCAATTCGCGCAAGGCCGCCAAATTGCCGGGCTGGAAAAAATTCTCCGCCGCCCGCTCGGCGGCCCCGGCCATATAGACCTTGCCTTCTTTCATGCGCGCCAGAAGATCTTCCGGCGTCAGATCCACCAGCTCGATATCCTCGGCGCGGTCCAGAATGGAATCGGGCACCGTCTCACGCACCCGCACATGGGTGATCTTGGCCACCACATCATTCAGGCTTTCGATGTGCTGGACGTTAAGCGTGGTGTAAACGTCGATCCCCGCCGCCAGCAATTCCTCCACGTCCATGTAACGCTTGGGGTGGCGGCTGCCCTGCACATTGTCATGCGCCAGTTCGTCCACCAGCACCAGGCGCGGGCGCCGCTGCAGAATGGCGTCGATATCCATCTCCGCCAGCACCCGGCCCTTATAGGGCACGCGCTTCTTGGGAATGGTTTCCAGGCCCTTGGTCAGAAGATCGGTTTCCACCCGTCCATGGGTTTCCACCACGCCGATCACCAGATCCAGACCTTCCAGCTTGCGGCGGCGCGCCTGGGCCAGCATCTCATAGGTCTTGCCCACGCCCGGCGCCGCGCCCAGGAAAATTTTCAGCCGCCCGCGGCCGCGGGTCAGGGCATCGGCGGATTTTGGCGCGGCTCCGGCTTGGCTCATCCGGGGCTGGTTTTACTGCTTCCAGCCCTGCTCTGCCTACTGATCACCTGCGCATCCAATGCAAGGTTCAATTTCAGAACATTGACATGCGGCTCGCCGATCAGGCCCAAAAACCGGCCTTCGATATGGCTTTCCACCAGCTTGCGGACATCGCCCTCCGCCAGCCCGCGCGCCCTGGCCACACGCGGCACCTGGAACAGGGCGGCGGCCGGGGTGATGTCGGGGTCCAGCCCGCTGGCCGAACTGGTCACCAGATCCACCGGCACGGCGGCATTGGGATTTTCGGTGTGCAGGGTCGCAACATCACCCTTCACCCGGTCCATCAACGCTTTGGCGGTGGGACCCAGATTGGAGCCCGCCGAATTGTCGGCGGCATAGGGCACCGAAATTGTCTTGCTGGCATCTTTGGGATCAGGCTCCGAAGTCGCCGAAGGCCGGCCATGAAAATATTTGGGCAAAGTGAAATTCTGCCCGATCAGTTCTGAACCGATCACCTGGCCGTTTTTCTCAACCAGGCTTCCGCCCGCCTGATGCGGGAACAGCAATTGCGCCAGCCCGGTCATGCCCAGGGGATAAGCAAGTCCGGTAATCACCGTCATCACCAGCATCATAAAAAGCGCGGGGCGAATCTGTTTCAGCATGATGCTCTCCTAAACAAGCCCGATGGCGGTGACGCCAAGATCAATCAGCTTGATACCGATATAGGGTACGATGATGCCGCCCAGCCCATAGATCAGAAGATTGCGCCGCAGCATGCTGGCTGCGCCCACCGGGCGGTAGGCGACGCCGCGCAGCGCCAGCGGGATCAGGGCGATGATGATCAGGGCATTGAAGATGATGGCCGAAAGAATGGCGCTTTGCGGCGAATGCAGCCGCATCACATTCAGCGCCTGAAGCTGCGGGTAAAAAGCGATGAACATGGCCGGAATGATGGCGAAATATTTCGCCACATCATTGGCGATGGAAAAAGTGGTCAGCGCGCCGCGCGTGATCAGAAGCTGTTTGCCGATCTCCACGATTTCGATCAGCTTGGTGGGATCGCTGTCCAGATCGATCATATTTCCGGCTTCGCGCGCCGCCACCGTGCCGGTGTTCATCGCCACGCCGACATCGGCCTGGGCCAGGGCGGGGGCATCATTGGTGCCGTCGCCGCACATCGCCACCAGCTTTCCCTTGGCCTGTTCCTCACGGATCAGGTGCATTTTGTTCTCCGGCGTGGCCTGGGCCAGAAAATCGTCCACGCCCGCTTCGGCGGCGATGGCGGCGGCGGTCAGCGGATTGTCGCCGGTGATCATCACGGTGCGAATGCCCATCTGGCGCAGTTCGGCAAAACGTTCGCGAATGCCGCCTTTGACGATATCCTTCAGGTGAATGACGCCCAGCAGGCGTTTTTCCCGCGCCACGCCCAAGGGCGTGCCGCCGGTCTTGGCGATGCGGTCGGCGATCACGCTCAGCGCCGCGCCGGATAAGGACAGTCCAGCCCAGGCCAGCACCGCATCCACCGCGCCTTTGCGGATGGCGCCCGATGTGGAATCCAGTCCCGAAAGCCGGGTCTGGGCCGAGAAAGGGATAAAGCGCCCCGGCACATCATGATCTGTGATGCCGTATTTTTCCTTGGCCAGGGCAACGATAGAACGGCCTTCCGGCGTCTCGTCCGCGCGCGAGGCAAGGTAAGCAGCCTCCGCCAATTCCTGTTCATCCACCCCGTCCAGCGGCAA
>CAIXUE010000298.1 GCA_903922545.1 uncultured Alphaproteobacteria bacterium
ACCGCCGCCGCCGAAGCCGCATTGGAACAGGCTTATGCCCTGGCCGAGGAAGCGCGGCGCGAGCTGGACAGTGTGCTGACCAGCCTCGACACCGACGCCGCCAGCCTGGAAAAAAAGGAAGAACGGCTTTTCGCCCTCCGCGCCCTGGCGCGCAAATATTCATGCCAGCCCGATGGCCTGCCCGCCGTGCTGGCCGGTTTCCTGGTCCAGCGCGAGGCGCTGGATGGTTCCGGCGCATCGATGAAAAGCGCCGAGGCAGCCGTCGCCACCGCACGCGCCGCCTTCACTGCTGCGGCGCAGAAACTCTCCAAAGCCCGCGCCGCCGCCGCCAAAAAACTGGAAGAGGCGGTGGCCGGTGAACTTGCGCCGCTCAAACTGGGCCACGCTAAATTCCGCGTCAGCCTGACGCCGGATCCCGAAGGCAACGCCCACGGGCTCGAACGCATCGCTTTCGAAGTCGCCACCGTGGAAGGCGCGGCCTTTGGCAGCCTGGCCAAGATCGCCTCGGGTGGCGAACTGGCGCGCTTCTCCCTGGCGCTCAAGGTGGCACTGTCGCAAGTCTCGTCTCCCGCCGCCCTGGTGTTTGATGAAGTGGACCGTGGCGTGGGCGGTGCGGTGGCCGATGCGGTGGGCGAACGGCTGCAGCGGCTGGCCGAAACCACCCAGGTGCTGCTAGTCACCCACAGCCCCCAGGTCGCCGCCCGCGCCGCGCGGCATTTCCGTATTTCCCGGGTCGGCGACAAGACCCGCATCGTGATGCTGGAAGACGAAGCCCGGCTGGAAGAAATTGCCCGCATGCTGTCGGGCGCCACTGTCACCGAGGAAGCCCGCGCCGCCGCCAAACGCCTGGTGGCCGAAGCGGCGAGCCCTAAAAAATCGCGCAAGCGGGCCTGACGTGAAAGCCGCCGAAAAGCTCACCTCCGCCGAAGCGGAAAAGGAATTGGATAAGCTCGCGCGCGAAATCGCCGAGCATGACCGGCGTTACCACGCCGAAGACGCGCCCACCATTTCCGACGCCGATTACGACGCGCTGCGCCGCCGCAACAATGAGATTGAAGAGCGTTTTCCCCTGCTGGTGCGGGCCGACAGTCCCTCCCACCGGGTTGGCGCCAAAGTCTCCGAGAAATTCGCCAAGGTGGTTCATGCCCGGCCCATGCTGTCGCTGGACAATGCCTTCAGCGACGAAGACGTGGCCGACTTCATCGCCCGGGTGCGCCGGTTTTTAGGCATGAAAGACGATGAAGACATCACCGTCACCGCCGAACCCAAGATTGACGGGCTTTCCGCTTCCCTGCGCTATGAGAATGGTGTGCTGGTGCAGGGCGCCACGCGCGGCGATGGGGCGGAAGGCGAGGACATCACCGCCAATCTCAAAACCATTTCCGATATTCCGCTGCGCCTGAAAGGCAAGCCGCCTGCCATCCTGGAAGTGCGGGGCGAGGTCTATATGACCCATAAGGGTTTTGCCGCCCTCAACAAGCGCCAGGAAAAAACCGGCAAGCCCGTTTATGCCAATCCGCGCAATTCTGCCGCGGGTTCCGTGCGACAGCTTGATCCGGCCATCACTGCCAGCCGCGAGCTGAATTTCTTCGCTTACACCTGGGGCGAGATTTCGGCGCTGCCCGCCAAGACCCAGTCCGGCATGTTGGAAAAATTCGCGGAATATGGCTTTGCGGTGAACCCGCTGACCCGCAGCTGCGAAACGCTGCAAGAAATTCTCAAATTCTACCGCGATATCGAAAGCAAGCGCGCCCGGCTGGGCTATGACATTGACGGGGTGGTTTACAAGGTCGATCGCCTGGACCTGCAGGAGCGACTGGGCTTTGTTTCCCGCTCACCCCGTTGGGCCACCGCCCACAAATTCCCCGCCGAACAGGCGGAAACGGTGCTGGAAGATATCGAAATCCAGGTGGGCCGCACCGGCAAGCTGGCGCCGGTGGCGCGCCTCAAACCCGTCACCGTGGGCGGTGTGGTGGTGCAGAACGCCACCCTGCACAATGAAGACGAAATCGCCCGCAAGGATGTTCGCATCGGCGATACGGTGGTGATCCAGCGTGCCGGCGATGTGATCCCCCAGATTGTGCGGGTGATCGAGGACAAGCGCCCCAAAAGCGCCAAGCCGTATAAATTTCCCCATACCTGTCCCGTCTGCGGCAGCCATGCGGTGCGGGAAGTGGACGAAAAAACCGGCAAGGAAGATGTGGACCGCCGCTGCACCGGGGGCCTGATCTGCGCCGCCCAGGCGGTGGAACGCTTGCGTTATTTCGTGTCGCGTCCGGCTTTCGATATCGAAGGTTTTGGCGGCGTTTATATCGAAACCCTGTTTGAAAAGGGCTTGCTCAAGGAACCGGCCGATATTTTCCGCCTGGCGAAAAAGCCCGATCTTCTGGACCGCGCCTTGTCTGAGCGGCGGGCGGAAATGTCCGCCGAACGCCGTGCCAAGGAAGGCAAGGACGAAGTCAAGAAAGGCAAAAAAGACGAAGACGGCGACAGCAAGCTGGTGGAAAACCTGATCGCCGCCATTGATGCCCGCCGCACCATTGCCATGGACCGCTTCATCAATGCGCTGGGCATCCGCCATGTCGGCGAAACCAATGCCCGGCTGATCGCCCGCAATTATCCCGGCATGGAGGAATTCATCGCGGCGATGGAAGAAAAAGACGCCGTCGCCGAACTGGAACAGATCCAGGGCGTGGGCGAGGTTCTGGCCCAAGCGATAAAGGACTTTTTTGATGAACCGCACAATCGCAAGCTGGTGGCTCATCTGCTGAAGGAAGTGTCGGTCAAGCCGCTGCCCAAGCCCAAAACCGAAGGCTCGCCCGTGGCCGGCAAGACGGTGGTTTTCACCGGCACGCTGGAAAAAATGACAAGACAGGAGGCAAAGGCGCGGGCCGAAAGCCTGGGCGCCAAAGTCTCCGGCTCCGTCTCGGCCAAAACCGATATCGTGGTCGCCGGCCCCGGCGCGGGCTCGAAGCTGAAAGAAGCGCAGAAGCATAACGTCCAGGTGCTGGACGAAGATGCCTGGCTGAAGTTGATTTCCTAGATAGCCCCGCCGCGCGAAGCGCGGCAATCAGATAGACTTCGTGGCTTTCGCCAGCCACGCTTTCACGTCGTCTTCCACCAGCGGTGAAATCGTCTCGCGCACCCGGGCGTGATAGGCGTTCAGCCAGGCCCGCTCGCTGTCGGTCAAAAGCGAAACCTCGACCAAATTTAAGTCCAGCGGCGCCAAAGTAATCGTTTCGAATGCCATCATCTTGCGCTCACCGCCCGCCACGTCACGGCCGTCCGTCACCACCACCAGATTTTCCAGCCTGATGCCGAAGGCGCCTTCCTTGTAGAAGCCCGGTTCATTGGAACAGATCATGCCGGGCATCAATTTTTGGGAAACGGCGCGCTTGGAAATATTCTGCGGGCCTTCGTGCACCGAAAGATAGGATCCCACGCCATGGCCGGTGCCGTGATCGTAATCCAGCCCCGCTTCCCACAAGGGCCGGCGCGCAAACCCATCCAGCTGCATGCCGGTGGTGCCATCGGGGAATTGCACCGTGGCCAATGCGATATGGCCTTTCAAAACCCGGGTGAAACGGTCTTTCATTTCCGCCGTCGCGGTGCCCACCATCACGGTGCGAGTAATGTCGGTGGTGCCGTCGGGATATTGCGCCCCGGAATCGATCAGGAAGATTTCGTCTTTCCCAATCACGCGGTTGGTGGAGCGGGTGACACGGTAATGCACAATGGCGCCATTGCTGCCCGCGCCCGAAATGGAATCAAACGACAGATCGGCCAGGCAGCCGGTGGCGCGGCGAAAGCCTTCCAGCGTTTCCGCCGCCTCGATCTCGGTCAGCGTGCCGCCGGCTGCTGCTGTTTCCAGCCAGCACAGAAAGCGCGCCATTGCCGCCCCGTCGCGGATATGGGCCTGGCGCATGCCTTCGACTTCCGCGGCATTCTTGCAGGCCTTGGGCAGCTGGCAGGGATCGGGCATATGCCGGATCACCGCGCCGGCCCGGTGCAGTTGGTCCAGAATGGCGGACGCGGCGCTGGCCGGATCGGCCACCACGTTCTTGCCCTTCAATTTGTCCAGCGCCGCGCCGAAAGTGCCCGATGCGGCGAGTCGCACGCCGCTGCCCAGATGATTCATCACCTCGGCGCCACAGCGGTTGGCATCCAGGAACAGATCCACCGTGGCGTCGCTGTTCAGAATGGCGAAGGCCAACACAAAAGGCGTGTGCGGTACATCGCGGCCGCGAATATTCAAAAGCCAGCACAGCGAATCCGCCAAAGTGATCACCGCGGCATCGCAGCCGGCTTTTTTCAGTCCCTCTGCCAGTCGTGCGCGCTTGGCTGCGCTGCTTTCGCCCGCCAATTTGGCCGGATGCACCATCACCGGCCCGGCGGGCGGCGGCGGTTGACCGGCCCAGATCGCGTCAATCGGATTGCTGTCCACCGCCACCAGCGTGCCGCCGGCTTTTTCCGCCGCCGCACGCAAGCCCGCAACCGAATTGGCGGTCGAAAGCCAGGGGTCGTAACCCAGCTTGGCGCCGCGCGGCAGGTTGTCGGGAATCCAGCCCTGCGGGCCTTCCGCCACCAGATCGCGCGGTTCGAACAGGCTGGTGTCGGTCTGCCGCCGCACCTGCAGCGTGTAGCGGCCATCGGTGAACACCACCGCCTTGTCTTTCAGCACCACCGCCGCGCCGGCCGAACCGGTAAACGCCGTAAGCCAGGCCAGGCGTTCGGCCCGCGCCGGCAGATATTCGCTTTGATGTTCGTCGGAATGGGGAATGACAAAACCATCCAGCCCGCGCTTTGCCATTTCCGCGCGCAGCGCCGAAAGGCGTGGCGCACAGGTCGCCGCATCGGAAAGATCGTCAAAGCTCTGGAAGGGGCCGTTCTTGTCCATGGCCCACTTTAACATCCCGGCGGCGCTTGTCTAAGCGCGGGGTTTCTCGAAAACCAGCGCGATCCAGGGCCCGTCGCGCCGCGCTTTCACAAAGCGAAGGCCATGGTAAAAAGCCAGGATCATCTTTTCCTGATTGTGCAGCAGGCCCGACAGCACAAGGGTTCCCCCCGGCGCCAGCGCGGCCACGATCTGGGGTGCCAGCCTTGTCAGCGGCCCGGCCAATATATTGGCGATGATAAGGTCATAGGGCGCCGACGCTGACAGCAGGGGATTGGTGAGCCCATCGGCCACCACGCCCTGCACCGATGGCCCCACGCCATTGCTGCGGGCATTTTCTTTCGTCACCTCAATCGCCACCGGATCAATGTCTGAAGCGATCACGTGCTTGCGCCACAATTTCACCGCGCCGATCGCGAGCAAACCCGTACCGCAGCCCAAATCCAGTGTATTGGCAAAGGTGCGCCGCTTGGCCAGATCGCTCAGAACCGCCAGGCACAGCGCCGTGGTTTCATGATGGCCGGTGCCGAAGGCCAGCCCCGCCTCGATCCGCATGGGGATCACGCCATGCGGCACAACGCCGGCATCATGCGCGCCATAGACAAAAAACCGCCCGGCCCGCACCGGCGGCAGGCCCTCCTGCGAAAGCCGTATCCAGTCCTGATCGGGCAGGGGTTCGACCGTGATGGCGCGGCCCGCCAGCTTGCTCAGAAAAGCCGCATCCGGCTCCTCGACGTAAAGCGCTTCCACCACCGCGCCCGGCCCGAACGGTTCTTCCACAATCAGCACGGCCTGCGGATCAGTGCCCAGTTCCAGCAGTGACGCCATGTCCGGCGCCTCGGGTTTTTCCAGCGCGACAGAGGCTTTCCACAAAGGCGGGACGGGCATAGGCTTTTGCATGTCCTATCACCTAAAGGGGAACGCCATGACGCTCAAGACCACCCTGTTCGCCATCGCCCTGGTCCTGCCCGTAGGCATTGCCGTGGCGCAGACCGCGCCTGCGCCGGATCTCAAAACCTATCTGTCTTCGGCCGACATTCAGGCCCTGATCGCCAAGGCCAAAACCATGCCGCCCGCGCCCAATGTCTCCCAGCCTATCGTGGGCACGGGCGGCTATCGCGCCAATCTGGAATACCGTGCCGGTGCGGCCGGTCCAGCCTCCATTCATGACACCGAAGCCGAATTGATGGTGGTGGTGGATGGCAGCGCCACCATCACCATGGGCGGCACGCTGGTGGACGGCAAGCGCACCAATCCCACCAACCAGTCCGGCAGTTCAATTTCGGGCGGCACGCCGCAGCATGTGACCAAGGGCGATATGCTGATCGTGCCCCAGGGCGTGCCGCACCAGATCGCGGCCGATGCCGGCGGGCCGGTGGTGCTGATGACCTTCCATGTCCCCAGCCCATGGCCGGTGAAGTAGAGCTTTTTAACTGTCATGGCCCGCAAATGCGGGCCATCCAGGTGACGCGGTACACATGGCGAAGGATTATTATGTTTACATTATGGCCAGTAAACGAAATGGCACGCTCTATATCGGTGTAACCAATGATCTGGCGCGTCGTGCTGGCGAACACCGGGATGGACTGGCGCCGGGATTCTCCAAAGCCCATAGAGTGACGATGCTGGTGTATTATGAAGTTTTTCAGGATGTGAGGCAGGCGATCAGCCGAGAGAAGCGACTGAAAAAGTATAAGCGCGAGTGGAAGATGAAGCTGATCCAAGAGCATAACGTTGAATGGTGCGATCTGGTAGATGCGCTTTAAGTGCAAGTATCAGGTGTCGAGTATGCATCACCTGGATCACCCGCATTCGCGGGTGATGACATAATGGCTAGGCCCGCGAGACGAACTGGTCGATGACTTTTTTTTCGCCGGCCTTGTCGAACTCGACTGTCAGCTTGTTGCCTTCCACATAACGCACCCGGCCATAGCCGAATTTCTGGTGGAAGATGCGGTCGCCGCGCGCATATTGCGAGGCGCCGGGGTCTGAGGTCTGCACGCTCCAGGCCTGGGCCTCGATCATGGGCGGGCGGGTGCGCGCCCCGCCGCTGGCGGCGCGATTGGCCTGGGCGCGCTTCCAGCCGGGCGAGTCATAGGTGCTGGCAAAGGCCGCGCCGCCATCATTGTCGCGAAAGCCGGTGGCGCCGCCATAAAAGCCTTCATCCATCACCGCTTCGACATGTTCTTCGGGGATTTCCTTCAGAAAGCGCGAGGGCAGGGCGCTTTGCCAGCTGCCATGCACGCGCCGGTTGGCGGCAAAAGACGCGCGCACCCGCTGCTTGGCGCGCGTCAGGCCGACATAGGCCAGCCGGCGTTC
>CAIXUE010000299.1 GCA_903922545.1 uncultured Alphaproteobacteria bacterium
CGGTGAAAGACGAAATTCTGGTGGTGACGCCCGTCTATCCCGACAAGAAGCTGGAAGCCAACGCCGCTTACGCCCGCGCCACCGCGCGGCTGGATGATGTGCTGGCGGAACTCGACAAACCCCTGCCCGCGTCTGCGCCCACCAACAATCCCGCGCCGGTGGGCGAAATCAAATCCAACATGACGCGCGAGGAATATTATTCCATGGTCGCGCGCGCCAAGGAATATGTCGCCGCCGGCGATGTCTTCCAGGTGGTGCCCAGCCAGCGCTTCCGCCGCAGCTTTTCCCTGCCGCCATTCGCGCTCTACCGCGCGCTGCGCCGTCTCAATCCCTCGCCCTTTCTTTATTATCTCTCCATGCCGGGCTTTTCGATTGTCGGCTCAAGCCCGGAGATTCTGGTGCGGTTGCGCGACGGCAAGGTCACCATCCGGCCCATCGCCGGCACCCGTCCGCGCGGCAAGACCGCAGCCGACGATCAAAGGCTGGCCGAAGAATTGATGGGCGATCCCAAGGAACGGGCCGAACATCTGATGCTGGTGGATCTGGGCCGCAATGATGTGGGCCGCGTCGCCAAAATCGGCGGCGTTAAAGTCACCGCCAGCTTCTTCATCGAACGCTACAGCCATGTCATGCACCTGGTCTCCAATGTCGAAGGCGATATCCGCGACGGGCTGGACGCGGTCGATGCGCTGGCCGCGGGCCTGCCCGCCGGCACCCTGTCGGGCGCGCCCAAGATTCGCGCCATGGAAATCATCGACGAATTCGAAAAGGAAAAGCGCGGCGCGGCCTATGCCGGCGCGGTAGGTTATTTCGCCGCCGACGGCACCATGGACACCTGCATTGTCCTGCGCACCGCACTGGTCAAAGACGGCACCATGTATGTCCAGGCGGGCGGCGGCATCGTCGCCGACAGCGAGCCGGAAGCCGAATATCAGGAGACGGTGAACAAAGCCCGCGCGCTCATGGCCGCCGCCGAAGAAGCAGCCCGCTTTGCCAGCGTAAAAAAGGGCCAATAACCGCGCCGCGTTGCCCATCCCAACGTACAGTTACGCGCAAAAACCGCAAAATTCGCCATTTACCAGCCAAGCGCGTAGGCTGCTCGACTTGAGGAACCTCGACATGTCTGCACCTGCCCTGGCGATCGCTGACGTCTATGTCACCAGCGAACTGGAAAGCCGCAAGCCCAAGAAAACCGATTACCGGCGCGAACAGCAGGCGCTGCAGGAATTGGCTGCGCGCATGGCCGACCGGCCGGAAGAACTTTTGCCGCGCTTCTTCACTTTGGCGATGGAAATGGCGGGCGGCATTTCAGCCGGCCTCAGCCTCTATGAAGAACATCCCGCACCGGGCGTTTTCCGCTGGCATCATTTGACCGGCGTGCTGTCGCCTTTCAACGGCGCCACCACGCCGCGCAATTTCAGTCCCTGCGGCACCACGCTGGACCAGAATCGCCCCACCCTCTCGCGCCATCCTGAACGGGTTTATGACTGGATTTCCGGCGCCAATATCGTGGTGCCCGAAGTTCTGCTGGTGCCGCTTTACATTGGCAGCCACGAACCCTTGGGCACGCTGTGGATCGTGTCCGCCGAGGAAG
>CAIXUE010000300.1 GCA_903922545.1 uncultured Alphaproteobacteria bacterium
CTGGACCCGATCATGGCCGACATCATCAACGATCTGATTGTTTCCACCGTGAAAGATGTAGGGGCGACGGCGCTGTCGATCACCCATGACATGGTGAGTTCGCGGAAGATTTCAGACCGCATCGCCATGCTGTATGGCGGCAAGATTATCTGGACCGGCCCGACCGGGCAGATCGATCACAGCGGCAATGAATATGTGGACCAGTTCATCCACGGCCGCGCGACGGGGCCGATCAAAATGGCGGTTAAGGCCTAGCGCCGCGTTTTCAGATACCAGTCCAGGTGTTTTCCGAACTGGCAATCATCCACCGTGACGTCGCTGTAGGTGTGTTCGCCGCAGAGTTGTTCGCGGGCGCTGTCCCAGGTGAGGTGCTTGAGATCGGCATCGGGGATCAAGCGGCTGGGATGCGAGGATTCCGTTTTTCCGAAAATTGGCACCAGCGGCCGGTCGGCTTGCCCGCGCAGCAAAAGGCTGGCGGTGAAGTTATTCACGCTTGCGGCGGGACCGGCGACGTCCAGAAATTTGGAAAGCGAATCCTTGAAGGCCAAGGCGCCGCGTTCGCCTTTTTCCGGTTTACGGGCGGCGCGCTTTGGCAACCGCGCCGGAACAGGCGCGAGAAAGGCCAGAAGGCCGAGGGCGGCTCGAAAAGCGCTCATGTCGTGGGAATAGCTCAATTCAGGCCGGGGCGGGAAGGTGCTTGCATTATTTGTTCTTCTTTTGTACTCATCGGGTATGGGTAAAGCATCGGCCACTTTTGTCTGCCAGACCTGCGGGGCCACCGCCTCCAAATGGGCCGGCAAATGCGAGGCCTGTGGCGGCTGGAATACCATCACCGAAGAAGGCGCGGCGCCTCCCATCGGGACCAGCGCGGGGCGCCGGGTCAAGGGCCGCAAATTCGCGCTGGAGGATTTGAAGTCGGAAGACGCGCCGCCGCCCCGGCGCATCACCGGCATTGGCGAGTTCGACCGGGTGACTGGCGGTGGGCTGGTGCCGGGTTCGGCCTTGTTGATCGGCGGCGATCCGGGGATCGGAAAATCCACCATCATCCTGCAGGCGCTGGGCGAATATGTGAAAAGCGGCGGCCATGCCATCTACATTTCCGGCGAAGAAGCGATGGCGCAGGTGCGCATGCGCGCCGCGCGCATGGGACTGGCGGATGCGCCGCTGATGCTGGGCGCGGCGACCAATGTCGAAGATATTCTGGCGACGCTGGAAGCAGGGCGTGCGCCCGGCATTGTGGCGATTGATTCCATCCAGACGCTGTGGACCGGGGCGCTGGAAGCAGCGCCGGGAACGATTGCCCAGGTGCGTACCGCCAGCTTTGATCTGGTGCGTTATGCCAAGGCGTCGGGCGCGGCGCTGATTCTGGTGGGGCATGTCACCAAGGACGGGCAGATCGCCGGACCCAAGGCGGTTGAGCATCTGGTGGATGGGGTGCTGTATTTTGAAGGCGAGCGCGGCCATCATTTTCGCGTGCTGCGTGCGGTGAAGAACCGCTTCGGACCCACCGACGAAATCGGTGTGTTCGAA
This sequence comes from uncultured Alphaproteobacteria bacterium, assembly GCA_903922545.1. Next base: position 1,531 of record CAIXUE010000300.1, read on the forward strand.
ATGACCGGCAAAGGACTTGCCGAAGTGGCCAATCCCTCGGCGCTGTTTCTGGGCGACCGCGACAGCGTGGCGCCGGGCACGGCGGTGTTTGCGGGGCTGGAAGGTACGCGGCCCCTGCTGTGCGAAATCCAGGCGCTGGTGGCGGCTTCGTCTTACGGCACGCCGCGCCGGGCGGTGGTGGGCTGGGATTCGGCGCGGCTGGCGATGATTCTGGCGGTGCTGGATGCCCGCGCCGGGGTGGGGATCGGCAGCGCCGATGTCTATTTGAATGTGGCGGGCGGGCTGAAAATCGGCGAGCCCGCCGCTGATCTGGCGGCGGCCGCGGCGCTGATTTCGTCTTTCGGGGGTGAGCCTTTGCCGCGCGAGACGGCGTTTTTTGGCGAGATTTCGCTGTCGGGCGATATCCGTCCCGTGCCGCAGGCGGAACTGCGCCTGAAAGAGGCGGCCAAACTGGGCTTCAAGGCGGCTTATATCCCCAAGGGGACGAAGTGTGAGGGTGCCGGGCTGAAATTAACCGAAGTTACCAGCGTGGCGGATTTGCTGGTGTTCGCCGGCACCGGGCGCGAAAAGCGCCGCCCGTCCGCCAAGGTGGAGTCCGCAAAGGTGGATAGCGGTTTTCCGTAAGGATATGCGGACGGTTTCCGTGCTAAACTCGAATCGATGAATCTTAGCTTTACCTTCATCGATTTTCTGGTGGTCGCGGTGATTATTGTCTCCGCCAGCTATGCCGCCTATCGCGGGTTCCTCAATGAGACCCTGACGATTTTTTCCTGGGCCGCTGCCGCTTTCGCCACGCTGTATTTCGGGCCCTGGCTGATCCCCATGGCGCGCACCATGATTTCCACCCGCTGGCTGGCACCCGCCGCCGCCTATGCCGGGGTCTTTCTGGTGGTGTTCATTCCCTTGTCTTTCATGAGCCACCGCTTTTCCCAGACGGTGAAGAATTCCCCCATCGGGCCGCTGGACCGGGCGCTGGGCATCGCCTTTGGGGTGGTGCGGGGCCTGATCATTGTGGGGCTGGGATATCTGGCCTTTACCTATTTCACTCCCATCCGCGAGCAGCCGGAATGGCTTTTGACGGCGCGCACCCTGCCTTTGATGCAGGAAGCCGCCCAGGTGATGCTGGCGGCGGTGCCCAACCAGGAACCCCGGGATTACGTCACCGCAGAGCCCAGCCACCATGACAGCCTGGGTGAGCTGATCCGCGAGCAGGATGCCCAGGCGGACAGCGAAAATGGTGCGTCAAAACCGGCCAAAAAAGCCTATGGCGATTCGGACCGCCGCGCGCTAGACAAGCTTTTCCAGACGTCCGGGGCACGCAATTGACCGGCCTGAGCGCCCAAAGAGATATGTTTGAGGACGACACGCTGCACGAAGAGTGCGGTGTATTCGGCATTTTCGGCCATAGCGATGCCGGCGCCCTGTCTGTTCTGGGCCTGCACGCCCTGCAGCACCGTGGCCAGGAAGCGGCGGGCATCGTCACTTTCGACAAGGGCCAGTTCATCGCCGAGCGTCATGCCGGGCTGGTGGGCGACGTGTTCGGGCGCAATTCCGCTGCCGCCCGCAACCTGAAGGGCAGCTTCGCGGTCGGCCATGTGCGTTATTCCACGGCGGGCGGTTCCAACTTCCGCAACATCCAGCCGCTTTTCGCCGACCTGGCGGGCGGCGGTTTGGCCATCGCCCATAACGGCAACCTGACCAACGCCCATACCCTGCGCACCGAACTGGTGCAGGGTGGCGCGATTTTCCAATCCACCTCGGACACCGAAACCATTGTGCATCTGGCGGCGAAGTCGTCGTCCAACCGCATTGTAGACAAGCTGATCGATGCGCTGCGCCAGGTGGAAGGCGCCTATTCTCTGGTGGCGCTGACGTCCAAGGAATTGATCGGGGTGCGCGATCCGCATGGCGTTCGCCCCCTGGTGCTGGGCAAATTGGAAGGCGCGCCGATCCTGGCGTCGGAAAGCTGTGCGCTGGACATCATCGGCGCCGAATTTGTGCGCGACATCCTGCCGGGCGAAATGATCGTGGCGACGCGGGACGGCATTGAAAGCCATTTCCCCTTCAAGCCGCAGACGCACCGTTTCTGTGTGTTCGAATATATCTATTTCGCCCGGCCCGATTCCATGGTCGAAGGCCGAAACGTTTATGATGCGAGGAAGCGCATCGGCGAAGTTCTGGCCGAAGAAGCCCCCGCCATTGCCGACATGGTGATCCCCGTGCCGGATTCCGGCGTGCCCGGCGCGCTGGGTTTCGCCACTGCCGCCGGCATTCCGTTCGAGCTGGGCATCATCCGCAACCATTATGTGGGGCGCACCTTTATCGAGCCTTCGGACCGCATCCGCCATCTGGGCGTGCGGCTGAAGCACAACCCCAACCGCGCCAAGCTGAAAGGCCAGCGTGTGGTGCTGGTGGATGATTCCATCGTGCGGGGCACGACATCCAAGAAGATCGTGGAAATGGTGCGCGACGCCGGCGCCCTGGAAGTGCATTTCCGCGTGGCTTCTCCGCCCACCACCCATTCCTGTTTTTATGGCGTCGATACGCCCAACACCGATGATCTTCTGGCCCATCGCATGGATGTGGAAGGCATGCGCCGCTTCATCGGCGCTGACTCATTGGCCTTTATTTCCATGGACGGGCTTTACCGCGCCATGGAAAAGCCCAAGCGCGATGCGCTGAGCCCCGGCTATTGTGACGCTTGTTTCTCGGGCCAGTATCCCATCGAGCTGACCGATGTTTCGGGCGGCGCCCGCGACCGGCAGCTTTCGCTTCTGGCGGACGTCGCCTAGAATTATCCCATGAGCAAACCACTTTCCGGGCGCATCGCGCTTGTCACCGGCGCTTCCCGTGGCATTGGCAGAGCCGCCGCCATCGCACTGGGCGGGGCCGGGGCGCATGTGATCTGCGTGGCGCGCACCGTGGGCGGGCTGGAAGAAACCGATGACGCCATCGTCAAGGCGGGCGGCACGGCGACTCTGGTGCCGGTCAATCTGAAGGATTTCGCCGCCATCGACCGGCTGGGCGCTTCGATCCATGAACGCTGGGGCAAGCTGGATGCCTTTCTGGGCAATGCGGGGATGCTGGGCGCGCTGACGCCGCTGAACCAGCTGGATCCCAAATTGTTCGGCGAAGTGCTGGACATCAATGTCACCGCCAACTGGCGGCTGATCCGTTCGCTGGATCCGCTGCTGCGCCAGTCCGATGCCGGGCGGGTGCTGTTCCTGACCTCGGGCGCGGCGAGGAAACACACGCCCTATTGGGGCGTCTATGCCATGAGCAAGGCGGCGCTGGAGAGTTTGGCGCTGACCTATGCGGCGGAGTGCAACGGCACCAAAGTCTGCGTCAATCTTCTCAATCCCGGGCCGATCCGCACCGCCATGCGCGCCAAGGCGATGCCGGGCGAGGAACCTTCAACCCTGAAGCGGCCGGAAGAACTGGCGCCGCTGATTGTGGAATTGCTGTCGCCGGCGAACCAGCGCCAGGGCGAGCTGGTGAATTTTCAATAGCCGGCTCCGCGTCTTTAACACCTGGATCCCCTTCCCCTCGCGGTGATGCGAGCATCACCGCTCAGCCGGGGATGACATCAAGAATCTTTACGGATCGTAGGGATTGCGCGTGTTGCGCATGGTCAGGCGCAGGGGCGTGCCCTTGAGGCCGAAATTTTCGCGCAGGCCATTGGTGAGATAGCGGCCGTAATCCTCGGGCAGGGCGTCAAGCTGGTTGCCGAACAGCGCAAAGGTGGGCGGACGGCTTTTGATCTGGGTCATGTAGCGGATACGCACCCGCCGCCCATGCACCGCAGGGGTAGCGTGACGCGACAGCGCATGTTCCAGAAAGCGGTTGAGGGTGGAGGTGGAGATGCGGGTGTTCCAGGCCTTGTCGGCGGCGATGATGGCGGGAATGAGCCGATCCAGGCCCTGGCCTGTTTTGGCCGAGACCGCGATCAGTTCGGAACCCGCCACCTGGGGCAGGAGGCGGTCGAGCTTTTCGCGGAATTCGGTCAGCGCGTTCTGCTTGTCTTCCTTCACGTCCCATTTGTTGAGGGCGAAAACGATGGCGCGGCCTTCGCGGGCGATCAGGTCGGCGATTGCCAGGTCCTGTTTTTCAAAAGGCTGGCCGGCATCCATCATCACGATGACGCAATCGGCAAAGCGGATGGCGTCGATGGTCGAGGCCACCGACATTTCCTCCAGCACCTCGCCGGCGGCGCGGGCTTTTTTGCGCAGGCCCGCTGTGTCGTGCAACAGGACTTCACGCTCACCCGCTTTCCAGGGGGCGGTGATGGAATCGCGCGTCAGGCCCGCCTCGGGACCGGTGATGGAGCGTTCGTCGCCCAGAAGCCGGTTGAACAGGCTGGATTTGCCCACATTGGGCCGGCCCACCAGCGCCAGCCGCAGGGGCTTTTGGGTGTAATCGTAAGCGTCTTCTTCTAATTCTTCCGCATCTTCCGAAAATTCTTCGTCCTGTTCATCTTGCGCGTCGTTGACGGGCGCGCGGGGGACAAGCTTTTCCAGTTCCTCGGCCAACTCTTCAAAGCCCAGCGCGTGTTCGGCCGACAATTCCATCGGCTCGCCGAAACCCAGGGCATACATGTCGGCCAAAGGCTCCATGCGGCCTTCGCATTTGTTGGCGGCGAAAATCACTTTCTTGCCGCTTCTGCGAAGCGTCTGGGCGATGATTTCGTCGCCGGTGGTGACGCCGTCGCGCGCATCGATCACGAACAGCACGGCGTCGGCCTCGGCAATGGCGGCCAGGGTCTGGCCGGTCATGCGGTCGCTGATGGAGCCGGAGGGGGCTTCCTCGAAACCCGCCGTGTCGATGACCCGAAAGGAAAGGCCGCGAAAATTGGCGTCGCCGGCGCGCCGGTCGCGCGTGACGCCGGGCGTGTCATGCACAATGGCCGTGCGGCGGCCTACCAGTCTGTTAAAAATACTCGACTTGCCCACATTGGGGCGGCCGATAAGAGCCAGAGTGAAGGCCATGCCATCATATCCTTACCGCAAAGCCATCAGGTCGGCGTTATCGGCATAGACATAGACGGTGCCGTTGGCGGCGATGGGCGCGACAGAGGCGCCGCTGTCCAGTTCCACCCGCGCCAGGAACTGGCCGGTATAGGGCGAGATCGATTCCATATAGCCGTCGGAAGACACCGCGATCAGCCGGTCGGACACCAGCAGCGGGCCGTTCCAGGTGACAGGACGTTGCTGGTTTTTCTCGTCCTGGAATTGGGGCAGCTGGTGCATCCAGCGCACCTTGCCGTCCTTGCGGGTAAGGCAAAGGATTTTGGCGTCTTCGGTGATCACATAGATGTAATCGCCCGCCGCCAGCGGCGTCTGGGTGCCGCTGATGTCGCGCGACCAGATGCGGTCGCCGGTGGAAAGATTGATCGCCGCCATCACGCCCGAATGGCTGATGGCATAAACCGCGCCGCGGTCGATCACCGGACGGCCGGCGATATCATCCAGTTCGCTGAGCGCCGTGACCTGGCCGGTGCGGGACAGAACATCGCTCCAGGCAACCTGGCCGGTCTGGACCTGCAGGGCATAAACTTCACCTGAGCTGTAGGGCACGATGACATATTCGCCCGAAACCGCCACGCTGGTGGAGGACAGAACCCCCGCCGTCACCGGCGTGCCCTGATGGGTCCAGAGCTGGCGGCCATTGCTTTCGGCCAGGGCGTAGAAATGATTGTCATGGGTGGAAAAGAACACCCGTCCGCCATTGACCACCGGCGCATTGACGATCGGCACGCCGATATCCTGGCCCCAGAGGCGCTCGCCGGTCTTGGCGTCCATGGCGTAGACCACGCCAAAGCCCGAGGTGACGAACACCTTGCCCGCGTCATAGGCCACGCCGCCGCCCATGCCGCTGGCCGGTTCAATCGTGTTGGGCGTCGCCAGCATGCCCCACAGGGTGGGAAGATCCGTGCCGTTCTTGGGCGCCAGACGCTTGTCCCACACTTCGGCGCCGGTCTTGGCGTCATAGGCATAAACATGGGCTTCGGAATCGATGGTGTAGATGCGCCCATCGCCCACCACCGGCGCCGCGGTGACGCGCGAAGCGGAATCTGAACCTTTGCCGGCGCTGGCGTCCCAGACTTCTTTCAGGGGGCCCGGCGCATCCAGGTGATAGGTGGCGTTGGACGGGTAGCCGCCCGGCTGGGGCCATTCGGGATTGCGAAACGGCGCGGGCAGGACCACCGGGGTAGAAGCCAGATCCGGATCGGGCTGGGTGTCTTCGTCCGCATTCATCAGCGAGATGCGTTCACCCTTGAGGGTGGATTTGTGGCTGGCGCTGAACCAGTTGTTGATCGTGTCCATGGTGTTGGCGCAGCCGGCAAGCGACAGCGCCGCCATGCCGAACAGAAGAGCCGCCCCGATGCGTCGATGAGCAAATGTCATGGTTTGGCGGGTGGTCCTGGCGGGGTGCCGGGCGTGGTCGCTGCGGCCGGCGGCGGCACGGTGCCGAAATCCCTGGCGCCGCCGCCTTGCAGGAACGCGGCGAAGGCTTTGGCGCGGGTCTTCAGCGCATCGGGCGCGTCCGGATCACTGGCCAGCGCCGCGAAGGCCGAGCCCGCAACCATGGTTTTGCCCGCCTTGTAATCGCTATAGGCCAGCACTTCGCGCGCCATGTCCCGCCATGGGCTGGTGGCGGTGTCGAGGGGCGCAAGCAATGTGGTCAGATCGGCGCGGGGCGCGGTGTCGGCCAGAAGCCAGGCGGCGCGCAGGCGCGCGGTGGCGCCCAGGGGGCCGGCATCGGCGTCGGCGATCTGCTTGTAAAGCGATACGGCGTCGGGGGATTTGCCGGCGGCGGACAAAGCGTCGGCCTGGCCCAGTTTGGCCAGTTCGCCATAACCGGAGGGCGCGCTTTTGGTGAGGGTCTCCATGGCGGCGGCGGCTTCCACCGGATTGGAAATATGCTGGGCGGTGACAAAGCTGCCCGAGGCGGTGGCGCGCTGGCCCGATTCATAGCGCAGCCACAATTCATAACCGGCGACGCCGATGATGATCAGCGCCATCAGGGCGATGACAAAATCGCCATAGGTCTTCCAGATCTTTTCCAGACGTTCCTTGCGGACATCTTCTTCGACTTCGCGGAAAATATCGCTCAAACCAGATTCCTTTCAGGCGTTTTCCCGCGTGAGCCAGCCAAGTCACTGACGGGACGGGTTAATTAGCCCGTACCACCGCCCCGGCGCAACTTGCTTATCGGTTATTCAGGGCGGAAATGGCGGTTTTTATTGGGCTTTTTTCATCGGATAGACATTTTCCGTGCCCGGAAAGCGCCTTTCGCGCACATCCCCGGCAAAGGCCTTGACCGCCGCTTCGATGGCCGGGCCCAGATGGGCATATTCGCGCACGAATTTGGGCGGGCTGGGATTAAGGCCCAGCATGTCTTCCAGCACCAGCACCTGGCCGTCGCAGGCCGGGGACGCGCCGATGCCGATGGTGGGAATGGCGATGTCGCGCGTGATCTTGGCGGCCAAAGGTTCGGCCATGCCTTCGATCACCACCGCGAAGGCGCCGGCGTCGGCCACGGCTTTGGCGTCGGCTTCCAGCGCCGGCCATTCTTCGGGTGTGCGGCCGGTGGTGCGAAAGCCGCCTTTGACATTGACCATCTGCGGGGTGAGGCCGATATGGCCCATCACCGGCACGCCGCGTTCGGTGAGATAATGGATGGTTTCGGCCATGCGGGCGCCGCCTTCCAGCTTGACGGCGGTGGCGCCGGTTTCCTGAATGATGCGGGCGGCGTTGCGGAACGCGACAGCCGGGCTTTCTTCATAGCTGCCGAACGGCATATCCACGGTGACGAGCGCGCGTTCGGCGCCGCGCATCACCGCCTTGCCATGGGTGATCATCATGTCGAGCGTGACGCCCAGGGTGCTGGGCAGGCCGTGCATCACCATGCCCAGGCTGTCGCCCACCAGGATGATATCGACATAGGTATCCAGCAGGCGCGCGGTGTGGGCGTGATAGCAGGTCAGGCACACAATGGGTTTTTGCCCTTTGTGGCCGCGAATGTCGGGAACCGTGATGCGCCGGGTTTCGGAATGGATGGACATGTCGGGCCGTCTCCAAAAGGCGCGGCCCTTATACTCCTTTCGCGCCCGCAAAAATAAGGGCGAACTGCGCCACTCCGGGCTGATGCCACCGATCGCCATTGCTGACAAAAAATATCATGAGCGCGCCAATTACCCCTACGCCGCTCGCCAACCCATCCAACCCATCCAAAATTTTAATAGCGTATATTACTCCGATCAGCCATAAAAATACCAACCCCCCGGCAAACACGGCAATCGGATGGCCAAAACCA
>CAIXUE010000301.1 GCA_903922545.1 uncultured Alphaproteobacteria bacterium
CGAGGGGGACGAAATGCGCGCCCGCTTCGACCGCGCCTATGAGGCGCGCATGAAGGCAAACTATTCGCTGCCAGACGGTCGCGGGATGTGGGTCTCGCTTTACGACAGTGAAGCAACCGATCCGGTCACCCATGTTGGCGCCGGCGCGGGGCTGCAGCATCCGCCTATCGCGCCGCCCGTTCCGCTTGATGCAGAGAGTTTTGAGAGCGCAGACAGCGCGGAAGACGCCGACACCGAGGCGGAGGCGCCGGAAGTGGTCGAGCCGCCAATGACCATTGCAGAAGCAAAACGCCGCCTGGCCATGTCATTTGGGGTGAAAGAAAGCGACATTTCTATCACGATCAGCAGCTAGAAGACCTCCTGGATGCTCCGACACAGGTGGCCATGCCGATAAATACAAGACAGGCCGGGCGGCTGACCTGCGCGGTGGCAAAATCCACCAGCATTTCCAGGCGCGACGCATTTTTGTGATGCGCATTGTGCAGCAGCGCGATGGACTGGACCGCCTCTTCAATATGCGGCGGCAGATCGGAAGCTTTTCCAGCCGGCTGGCCGCGTTCGAAAGGTTCGGTCAATCCATCCATCCTGACGCGTTGGCGCAACTTCAAAGCGCCACAAGGCGCTTTGTTCCCCATCAAAGCAAACCCGCGCTTGCCGGCCGGGCAAAACTGGAAAGAACGCAGACACGGCGCGGCCAAAACAAAACGGCCCCGAACATCGGGGCCGTTTCGCATCGTATCCAGTTCAATCGCTACCGGTGTCCACGATCAAAGCCCGGGCGTCCGCCGCCGGCATGAAAGCCGCCACGGTCGAAATGCAGATTGCCGTGCCAGGCGCCGCCGATGAAAAACTCCGGCGCCCCGCGCACATAGCGATAGGGCAGCGGACCATTGTACCAGCTGCCGCCAAAGAAGATCGGATCGTAATAATAGCCATCATAGGCCGGCGGCGGCGCGTAAGCCGGCGCACAACGATAGGGGTCGTACCAGCGGCTATAGCGGTCGCAATAGGCGTTATAGGCCGGCGGCGGGGGCGGCGGCGGGCCATAGGCGGGGCCGGGCACGCCAATGCCGATGCCGACCGAAACCCGCGCCTGCGCAGGGATCGCCAGGGCCGCGGCCGCGCCGGCCAGCATCGCCGCGCCAAAAGCAAATTTCACAAAGCGTTTCATGATTGGTCTCCTCTCCCTTTGGCGCTTCCATCCCGGAAACGCCGCATCATCGCCGCCATCCTGGCCCCGCCCGTTTGAACGGGTCCTGACGCCATTGTTCATCTGGCGTTCATCGGAGCAACGGCGGGAGGATTTACGATCCCGCCGTCAGCTTGATCATGCGCGGATCGGTCAGATATTTCTGCGCCGCCGCCGTAATGTCGGAAAGCTGCACGCTTTTGGCCGCCGCTTCGAAATTGCGGGCCATGTCGCCCAGATGCTGGTCTTCCTGAATTCCGTCCAGCACCGCCAGCCAATATTCATTGGTCTGCTGGCTTTTCTCGAATTCCTGCAAGGAAGGATTTCGCGCCCGGTCCAGTTCATCGGCTGTGATCTTGCCGGCTTTCAGATCGGCGGTGATCTGCCCCAGCGCGTCATAGAATTGCGCCGCCTTGTCGGGCGCCAGCTGCGCCTGCGCCTGGATATAGCCGTAATCGAACACGCGTGAGGCTGTTGCACCCACGCCGGCTGAATAGGAAACCCCTTCGCCGCGCAGCTTGTCGAACAGGCGCTCCTGCATGATGTCGCCCATCAATTCCACGGTGATGTCATCCTTCACATCGGGGAATTCGCCATGGGTGGGCCACACCACACTGGTGATCACCTGGTTCTGGCGGCTGTGCGAAAGATCGATCGGCGTCACCTTGTCGGCGGGCAGGTGCGTATCATTCTGCGCCGTCACGCCAACCCGCGCCTTGGCCCGCGCCGGCAGCGCGCCGAAGGTCGAGGCTACCGCCGCAATCGCCTTGTCGGGATCGACATCGCCCACAATGGTCACATCCAGCGCGCCGGTATCGAACACCGGCGTCAGCAGGGCTTTCAGATCGTCAATCCGCGCCGCGTCAACTTCTTCCGCCGACGGCGTTGCCCATCTTTTGTCGCCGTCATGCAAAACCTCCGGCGCTTTCATGCGCAAAATGGTGCCGGGGCTGGCGTCGCTTTGGCGAAGCTGTGCCGCATAGCGGCTTTTGGTCTGCTCCATGCCTTCGGGGCGAAAGCCCGGCATGGTCAGATAGGCCGCGATCACCTGAAGCTGGGTCTGCATGTCGCCGGGCGTGGTGCTGCCGCTAAAGATAAAGCCGTCTTCGCCCACGCCAAAGCCGGTGCGAACAGTCTTGGCCGTCAGCGCCCGTTCCATATCCTGCGATGACATGTCTTTCAGCCCGCCCGACAATATGGCGCCCGACGCCCAGGCCACGGTGGCGCGGTCGCGCGGCAATTCCAGCCGGCCGCCGCCCACTTTCACCGACACCAGCACCTGCTTGGCGCGCAGGGTCGATGGCCGCAGCGTCAGCTTCACGCCATTGGCGAAGGTGACAGTTGTCGCGCCCAGATCGGCGATCTTGCCGGTCGCCATCACGCGGCCGGGTGTGCCGAAATCGGTATGGTTCCAGACGGTTTTGCCCGCAGGCTTCGCGGCTTCCGCCATTTGCGTGGCGGCTTTTTCGTCTTCCAGCAGCGCGGCTTTGATCGCCGGCTCTCCGCCCTCAACATCGGTGGTCGAGGCCAGGAAAATCATGGGCGTGCTGTCGCCGAAAATTTTCTTCAGCGCCGCGGTCACCGTATCGGCTTTCAAGTCCTTCAGATCGGCGTCCGATGCCGCCAGATCCCGCTCCGGGCTGGTGAAAACATCGTTGGACGCCACTTCGCTCAAGATGCTGCCCACGATGCGGCGCGACAGGCGCGTCGATGCCGCATCGGCCACGGTCTGGAACGACGAATGCATCTGCGCCACCGCCCGGTCCACTTCTTCCTGGGTAACGCCGGTTTTCAGCGCGCCAAGGCGAATGCGCTCCGCCGCCGCCAGCGCCGGTTGCCATTGCCCCGGTTCAAACCCGACCGACAGGCTGGTCAGCCGCGCGGCATGAAACACCTGTTCGCGGCCCGCCGTGGCGCCGGTAAAGGGCGGCTGGCTGACAGACGCAGCTTCCTGCAGCCGCGTATTCAAAATCTGCAGGCCGACCGAACCAATCAGCGTGGCTTTTTCCTGGGCGGCGTCATCCGGTTTGCGGTCGGGCGGCGAAACCCACATCAGCGAGATGCGCGGGCGAATGCCTGCATCAACAAACAGCTTGGCCTCGGCACTGCGGTTCATGGGAATGGAAAGCTTGGGGTCGGCGCCGGGCGCGCCAACCGTTTTCCAGTCGGCAAAGCGCGCCTTGATTTTCGCTTCCACTTTTTTGGAGTCGATATCGCCCACAATCACCAGGGTGGCGCGGTCGGGCCGGTAATAGGCATTATAATATTTACGGATCTGGCTCACATCCGCCTTGGCGATGGTTTGCGGATCGCCGCTGGGCAGCGCGGTGGCGTGCTTGTCCTGCAGCGTAAAATCCAGTTCCGACTGCAGCGCCCGGGTCGAAACCATATCACGCAGCGCCAGTTCCGAATTCACCACACCGGCTTCAGTCTTGGCGGCGGCGGGATCCAGATTCAAATTGCTGACGATCTCGCGGGTATAGGTCAGAACCGTATCGACGGTTTCATCATCCGATTTTGGCAGATCGAACTGATAGATGGTTTCATCCTGGTCGGTGGAGGCGTTGGTGTCTGCCCCGAAGCGCAGGCCCAGCCGCTCCAGCGACTTGTCGATTTCACCGTCCGCCACATTGGCGGAGCCACGGAACGCCATATGTTCCAGAAAATGCGCCAGCCCGCGCTGATCGTCGCTCTCCTGCATGGAACCGGTTCCCATGCGAAGGCGCACCGACACGCTGCCCGCCGGCGTGGCATTGTGCATGATGGCATAACGCATGCCGCTGGGCAGCACGCCGAAGGTGACGGCGGGATCGGGTGGAACATCGCTTCTGGGCCATTCGGTGGCGGCGGCCGAGGCCGCCAGGCCAACACAAAAGAAAGCGACAGCAGCGACGCGGAATTTCAGCAATGGATGTTCCTCGACAAGGTATTCGCCGCGGAACTTCCCGCGCGTTCATGCCCCAGTTGCCCAAGGGGCTTTTACCACAGAAAGGGTATTTTGTCGGCATTAAAAAATCGGCAAGCTCGCCAGCCGCTTGTTCCTGCGCGGGACCTTTTTCTTGCGCGCTCTGGCACTTGGCTGCACGCCCGTGTCGTAAGCACAGTGGAGGAGGTGCACCGTTTATGGTCGCTTTTTCTTACGCTTGCGTCGCGTTTTCTTTGGGCCAGCCCACGAACGCCACCAGCCACAGACCGATCACGCCCAAAATCGGAATAAAGCAAAGCAGCGCCCACCACATGCTAAAGCCGATGCGCTTTAAGACCATTCCCGCCGGGATGGCGATCAAAAGTTCAGCCACAAGGCAGATCACCATCAGTTGTTGCAGGTTGCTTGTCATTTTTTCTCCTGGTGGCCTTGTTTTCGCGCCCGCATTTGCGCGTGGCTTGGCATCTTCCCTATACCAAAATGGGCGCCGGAAAAAGCACTTGGCGCGCTGCCGCACCCAACCAAAACCGGCGCTTAGCCGCCGGCCTTGCCTAATCCCCCCCGGCTCCCCATGCTTGGCCAGCAAAAGGAAATTCCCGTGCCGGCTTTACGCAAAATGCCGCCTTTGAAAGCCGCCGCCCGGCTGGATGAATGGTCGCCCTCGCTGCTCAAATCGCGGCTTTACGGCCAGCTGCTGGTTGACATCATCATCGGCCAGCTCGCGCCTGGGGAGCGGTTGGACGAACAGGAACTGGCCCGCCGTTATGGCGGTGGCCTCGCCGGTATTCGCGAAGCCCTGGCGCGGCTGGCGCTGGAAGGGCTGGTGCAGCGCCGCGCCCGTGTCGGCACCATTGTCGCGCCGCTGGATCTGGTGGAAGCCCGCGAAGCATTTGAGGCGCGCGCCTTGATCGAGGTGGAATGCGCCCGCCTTGCCGCCGCCAAGGCCAGTGATGCCGAAATCGCCGCGATTAAAGCGACGCTGGAGGGGGGCGAGGTTGCTGTGCGGCAAAATGATGCCCGCGCCCTGGCCGCGATGGATGAGGCGTTTCATGTCGCCGTCGCGCGCGCCAGCGGCAACCGCACACTGGCCAAGATGGTCACGCTGCTGCATCACCAGACCGCGCGCTTCTGGCTTTATGCCATGCGCGCGCCCAAGCCCGAAGAAAGCCTCAAAGACCTGGCCGAACATGCCCGTCTGGCCGATGTCATCGCCGCGCGCGATGTGGCGCTGGCGCAAAAATTGATGCGCGACGTGCTGGGTGATTTTCCCGCCGACGTGAAGCGCGGCCTAGAGGCCCATTGAATGAGCCAATCGCATTGATGGAAACAAACTTTCGCGCCTGGGCAACGCTGGCCGGCGTCAGCCTGCTGTTCTTTCTGGTCACCGCGCTGACCTTCACGTCGCTGGGCGCGGTGCTGTCTGTCATGGCGCCGGAACTGCATTTCTCCGGCAGCGCCACTGGCTGGGGTTATGGCCTGTTGGGAATTTTTTGCGGCCTCACCGCAACCATTCCCGCCACCCTGATCCGCCGTTTCGGTGTGCGCGCCACCTTTGCCGCAGGTGGCGTGGTGATGGTGCTGGCTTTCGCCTGTCTTGCCGTCACGCAAGGGCTGGCGCTTTATCTCATCGGTTGTTCGCTGGCCGGGCTCGGCTTTACCTTGCTGGCCACCGTGCCGGGCACGTATCTTCTCACCCGCACCTTTCGCCGCCCCGATATGGCTTTCGGGATTTATTTCACCATCGGCGGACTTGGCGGCGTCGCCGGCCCGCAATTTTATCTTCTCACCCATTGGCTTTCCAACGGCTGGCGCGATTTTTGGGTCGCTTCGGGCGTGCTGACAGCGCTTGCGACCATTATCGCCCTCATCCTGGTGGATACCAAAACCGATCTCGCCCAACACGGCGGCGAAATCCAAGAGATCACGTCTGAAAGCTGGAGCGCGTCCGCCGCGCTGAAGACGCCGCAATTCGCCATTCTCGCCGCGGCCTACAGCGCCTTTTTGATCGTGGACATCACCGTCAACAATTGGTCAGTGCCGCATCTGATCGGCCGCGGCGTAAGCGCCAACACGGCGATTGATATGCTCAGCGTGATCGCAATTTCCACGGCCGCCGGACGGTTTGCCGGCGGATTTCTCACGCGTTTTGTTGGCGCCAAAACCCAATTGCTGCTGGCCTTGGGCGTCCTGATCATCGGTTTTGCCGCCCTCTGCGTGGCGCGGGATCTGCCCACCATGCTGCTCTATGCCATCAGTATCGGCGTCGGCTCGGGTCTTACTTTCTTCGCTTCCACCATTTTGTTGCTGGATTATTTCGGCCGCGCCCCGAACCTGGAGCTGTTCTCCATCGTCAATGTCATCTCCACCATTGGCTCGGTGGGTCCGCCCTTTGCCGGCTTTGTCGCTGATCGTACGGGAAGTTTCGTGCCAGCTTTCGCGATTCTGGCGGTGCTGGTTTTGCTGGTGCTTCTGGCTGTGTTCTGGATGAAGCCGCCGCATCGGGCTCAAGCATGACTGCCGAGTTTGGCGTCTTCCTGCCAGTCGCAAACGGCGGCTGGATCGTCTCGCGCAACACGCCGGTGCTGGATGGCGGCTGGCCGCAGAACCGTGACGCTGCCCTGATCGCCGAAGAAGAAGGCCTGGATTTCGTCATGTCCATGGGCAAGTGGCGCGGCTTTGGCGGCGACACCGGCCATTGGGGCAACGCGCTGGAATCCGTCACCATGATGGCGGGCATCGCTGCCCTCACCAAGCGCGTGAAAATCTGGGCGACGTTGCACGCCATTCTTCACAATCCGGTGGTGGCGGCCAAGATGATCGCCACGCTTGATCACATCAGCGGTGGCCGCGCCGGACTTAACATCGTCGCGGGCGCCTATCGCGGCGAATTCGAACAGATGGGCGCCTGGAACGAAAAACTCGATCACGATGCCCGTTATGACCTGACCGAGGAATGGCTCACCGTCGTCAAACGTCTTTGGTCAGAACCCAAAGTAGATTTCAAAGGCAAGTACTTCACCATTCAAGATTGCATCAGTGAACCCAAGCCGCTGCGCCGCCCCGATCTTATCTGCGCGGGCATGTCATCACGCGGCTTTGATTTTTCCGTGCGCCACGCTGATGCCTGTTTCATCGGCGGCCGCGATGAGGCCGAAACCAAAGCCGCTTCCTTGCGCGCCAAGTCTCTGGCCGGAAAGCTCGGCAAACCAATAAAAACCTATGCCATGTGCACCGTGATCCATGGCGACAATGATGCTGCCGCCGAAAAGACCGCAGCGCATTACCGCGCCGGCCTGGACGAAGGTGCGGTTGCCGGCATGCTGGAAAGCTATGGTGTCGCCGGCAATGCCATGACCGCCCGCTCGCAAGGCGCCTTCATGACCCACACTGTCATCGGCAGCCCCGCCACCTGCACCGAACGCATTGAACATTTCATCCGCGAATGCGCCCTCGATGGCCTGATGCTGGTCTTCGCCGATTATGAAGAGGGCCTGCGCGTCACCGGCAAGGAAATTCTTCCAGCCTTGAGAAAAAGCGGATGTTGAAAGACTGGATCACACCATCCCGCACGGCTTTGTTGCTGATCGATATGCAGCGGGACTTCGCCGCTCCCGTTACACAAACCGCAATCCATCAAGCTGAAATACTTGCTGATGCCGCCCGGGCCGCAAATGTGCCTTGCATCTTCATTCGGCTTGTCACCACCGGCGATGATTTCCTGCGCGAATGGAAATCCCGCCGGGGCCAAAGCGATTCACCGCTCTGTCGCGAAGGAACGCCAGGCGCCGACTTCGTCGGCCCCAAACCGAAAAGCGGTGAACTGGTTTTTTCCAAAAAGCGCTACAGCGCTTTTTTCGGCACCGGCCTTGACGCCGAATTGCGCGGGCAAGGCATCGATACGCTGGTGGTTGCCGGCCTCACCACCGAATGCTGCATCGATTCATCAGTGCGCGATGCGTTTGAGCGGGGCTATCACGTCTATGTGGTTGGGGATGCCACGGCGTGTGAGGAGCCGGGGCTGCATCAGGCAGCGCTGAAGGCTTTGGGGCTCAATTGCGCCCAAATTGTCAGTAGCGCCGAAACGGTCCAAGTTTGGAATAGCCTATAGTTTCAAGATATTAGGCAGAATTTACAGGGGTGGCTTGGCGTGCGGCTGTAAAATGTTACAAGACATTTGACACTTTGCTGCTTCGCACAATATGCCCCCTGTTTCACGTCTCCCGGTTTTAGCGATCCTGCTCCTTTGCGGGCTTGTGCCCGCATGGGCGGATGATGACATCGAGACGGTCGTGGTCACGGGCGACCAGGTGCATCTGATTGAAATGCGGCCCGACGACACCGCGCTGGGCATCGCCAAGCCTTTGGTGGAGACGCCGCGCGCCATCACGGCGGTGAGCGATACGACCCTCGAGCGCTATGGCGTGACCGGCGTCGATACGCTGAGCGCCATCACGCCGTCGGCCTATACCGCCAGCTATTATGGCGTGGAAGGCGCGGTCAATCTGCGCGGCACCCTGGCGGAAAGCTATTTCCGCGGCTTCAAGCGGGTGGAAAATCGCGGTACCTATGAGACGCCGCTGGGCGATGCCGCTGAAATCGAAATCTTGCGCGGGCCGCCTTCGCCCATCTATGGCGCGGGCAAGGTTGGCGGGCTGGTCAATTTCATTCCCAAAAGCGAAAGCGGCGATGACGCAGTCGAGAGTGGCGATGTCGCCGTCACCTATGGCAGTTATTCCAAGCGCAACCTGGCCGGACAGATCGGTGTGCCCATCGATCTGGGATTTGCCAAAGGCGGCCTGCATGCCTATGGCGAGCTAGACGACAGCTTCAGCTATTACCGCGGCATCCATCCCAGCCACCAGATGCTGGAACTGTCTGCTGATTTCGCCACGGGCGATTGGGCGCTCAGCGCCGACTATATGTATTACCATTCCAACGGCGATGTGCAGACGCCCGGTTGGAACAGGCTGACGCAGGCCCTGATCAACAACGGCGCTTATGTCACCGGCAGCAATAGTTCGTTGAAGGTCAGCCCTGGCGCCAAAAGCCTGACGCTGAACAATTTCGGCGGCAATCCTTATACCTTTGATCCAAACTTCACGCCGCTTTACCTGGCGGCGCCTTATTGCGGCACCTGCACCGATGCGGCGCATACGCTGGACACGGGCCTGGGCACGGCCTGGATCAACCGGCGCACGGTTTATGTCGCGCCCGGCGTGGATTTTTCGAATACCATCACCCATACCGGCTTTCTGGAACTGGCGCGCGATTTCGCGGAAGCGGGAAAATTCCGCCTGCAGGCTTTTGCCGACACGCTGCAGAATGACCGCTACGTTTCTTATGGCTTTCCCGGTTCCTATCGCACCCAGATCGGCGAGGCACGGGCGCGTTATGACTTTGGCCTGACGGCGTTTGACGGCGATCTCACCAGCCAGAATGTGGTGGGCGCGTCCTACCGTTATGTCCATGCCATCGGCAAAGAGAGTTTCAACAGCGGCGTGATCGCGCTGGACCGCCGCGATATCACTCAGCCCGCTTTGCCCAACGACATTATCGCTTCGCCGTTCAGCACGGTGCCGCCGGGGGCTGAGGCGCTGGCCTGGGAAAATGATGTTCGCAGCAATACGGGCGATGCTGGGCTTTTCGTCACCAGCGATATCGCCTGGAAGCATGGTCTGGATCTGACCCTGGGTGGCCGCTACGACGCTTACAATGTGCGCTCGGTGGATCTGGGCGCCTTGCCGTATGAGCCGGGCAGCGGCGCGGGCGGCAAAGGTTCGCTGACCTATTCGGCCAGCCTCAGTTACAAGACAGATTTCGGTTTGGTGCCTTACATCACCAACGCCAAATCCTCGGCCATCGAGATCGAACAGGCGTCGCAGGTGATGACCTCGCTGTTGGCGGCGAATGACTGGCTGTCCAATTCCTTCCTCAATGAAGCCGGCGTGAAATTCGTTTTCCTGGACAATCATCTGGTGGGCTCGCTGGACTGGTATCGCCAACAGCGCACCCAGCTGGGCCAGAGTCTGGGCGCGGTGATCGTGCAGGGCACACGGGCGCAAGGCGCCGAAGCGGAAATCCGCGCCGTGCTGGATCAAAATTTCAGCGTCACCCTGGCGGCTGATATGCAGCACACCATTGCCGACAGCCCGCCGAACAATTTCCAATATGTCCCTGCCCGCACCGCCGGAGTTTCGCCGGCACAGGGCTTTGGCGGCGCTTATGTGGTGTATGATTTTTCAGCGCTCAGGCCCGGCAGCTATGAAGACACGCTGGTGCCGCACGCGGTGATCAGCCCTTACGTTACGTACACCAGCGATGACGGCGATTGGGGCACAAGCCTGGGCGGCACCTATGTGACGTCCACGGCACAGACCGTGCCAAACCCGCTGCTGTTTCCGGCTTATGTGACGCTGAATGTTTCGGGCTTTGTGCGCAGCGGCAACTGGCAGGCGGCGCTCAGCGCCGACAATATCGGCAATGAAAGATATTTCACCCCCGATGCCGATACCTACGCCAATCTGGGCGCCTTGCCCGGCGTTGGCCGCACCTGGCGCATCACGCTAACGCGGCAATTCTAGAAGCAGGCGCTTTTCCGCACCCACCAAAAAATCCATACTCTTGGGCATGCCAAGCCGCCCGCCGCCCGATGATGACGACAACAGAGCGCCGGGAAATATCGCCGTGCTGATTGCGGTGGTGGTGCTGGTGATCGGCTCGGCCTGGCTCTTGATCAAATTCAAGGACAGTTCGGCGATGCTGGACTGCTATGCCTCGGGCCGCAAAAACTGCCAGATGGTCGATGTGCCATCCGGGCAATAGAAGCGCGCAAAAGAAAATGCCCGGCGGTTCGCTCCGCCGGGCTTAGCTTCCTGGTACTTCCATCTGCCGGACCGGAGGGGGACCCCAGCCCAGGCGCGGAACTTAGGAACTTTGTGTGTCAGATTTCCGATGCGGCGGGATGAAAAACCGCGCGGACCGGTGGATATCCGCCTTTTTGGAAAAGAGAGATGCCCCAGGTAAGGGCTATTCCGCCGGTCAGGGCAGCGATCATGGCCAGCCCGATGAATTGTGTAACCGGCTGGGCCAGCGCGATGACGGCCGCAAAAAGCAGGCCGGCGCCCGCGAAAATCGAAAACAAAGCGTGGATTCGGGTCCTGAGAGCCATGGGGGGCACCTCCTGATTCGAAGCCTAATGCGATTTTGTGACGCTTCTTTTGCCGCCCCTGCTCAGAAAATCTGGCGCAGGATGAAATAAAGCCCGCCCGACAGCGCCATAGCCGCCGGCAGGGTGATCACCCAGGCCAGCGCGATGGAGCGCACTGTGCTCCATTGCAGGCCCGAACCATTGGCCGCCATGGTTCCCGCCACGCCGCTGGACAGGATGTGAGTGGTTGAGACCGGCAAGCCGATATATTGCGCGCCCATGATGGTGGCGGCTGCCACCATTTCAGCGGAGGCGCCCTGCGCATAGGTCAGATGGGTCTTGCCGATGCGCTCGCCCACCGTGACCACGATGCGTTTCCAGCCCACCATGGTGCTAAGGCCCAGCGCGATGGCGACGCAGATCTTCACCCAGAGCGGGATAAAGCGCGTGCCGGTGGTGAGACCGTCGCTATAGGCTTTCAGCGATTTGGTTTCAGGCGCGCTGTATTTGGCGCCTTCGGACGGCAGCAGGCGCACCGCATCTGCGCTCAGATACATATCGTTGCGCAGGTTGGGGGTCTTCGCCGCGGGGACATGCGAGAGATTGCCGTAATTCTTGACGCTGGTGGCGATGTTGGCGGACAGCACCGACAGACCAGCAAAGACCAGCGGATCGTTCAGCTTCTTTTCGCGCAGCGCCGTGCCGACAGTGCCGCGGGCCTGATCCAGGCTGGGCATGGGCACCGAACCGGCATGGGCGGCAAAGACCTGCGAGGCGGATTGGGCGGCGCTGATGAAAGCGGGCGCAGCCGAATCCGGCATGGTGCGGTTCAGGGCATAGGCGGTGGGCGCCGCGCCGATCAGGATCAGCATGATAAGGCCCATGCCTTTTTGGCCGTCATTGCCGCCATGGGCGAAAGACACGCCGGTGCAGGTCAGGATCAGAAGGCCGCGAATCCATAGCGGCGGCGGTTGCTGCGACTTGGGCGCTTCATAAAGCTTGGGCACCTTGATCAGTGTTTTCATGATCAACAGCATCGCCGCAGAAAGCACAAAACCCATCAGGGGGCTCCAGAACAGGGCGCTGAACACGCTGGCGGCCTGGCTCCAGTCCACGCCGGACGTGGCCTGGCCGGCGGGAGCCATCAGCTGATTGGCAAGGCCGACGCCCATGATCGAGCCGATCAGGGCGTGGCTGGAGGAATTGGGAATGCCCATCGCCCAGGTGGAGAGATTCCACACAATGGCGGCGATCAGAAGCGCGAAGATCATGGCATAGCCTGCGCCACTGCCCACCTGCAGGATCAACTCGACCGGCAGGAGGGTAATGACGGAGTAGGCGACGGCGCCGGTGGAAACCAGCACGCCGAAAAGATTCCAGCAGCCCGACCAGATCACGGCGGTCATCGGCTCCATCGAATGGGTATAGATCACGGTGGCCACCGCATTGGCGGTGTCATGGAAACCATTGACGAATTCAAAACCCAGCGCGATCAGCAGCGCCAGGCCCAGCAGCAGGAACACGCCGATGGCGATGGGCTCATGCGCGTTCTGGATATCGTCCATCAACCCGTGCAGGCCGTAACCCAGGCCCAGCGCCAGAAGGCAACAGAACACCACGCCCGTGACCATGCTGGGCTTGTGATCCAGCTTCGGCGCGCCGCGCCCGTGATATGCTTCCGTTTGAACCGCTACATCAGCCATTTTGCTCTCCCAGCATTGCCCGGGCGGAGTTAAAGCTGGGGGGTGCGACGGTTTGATGAAGCTCTTGATGCTGCGTTGCAACGGCATGAAGTTTGTGCAACCCGTCGCGTCTGACGCGTTTGTTTCATCAAGCAGGAGTGTGCTGAGCGTCCCCACAAGCCAAGGAGAGACGTATATGTCGCACAAACATCCTGCCTCTGAACATCACCACAGCGCTGCCGACCATCACGAAAAGGCCGCGCGCCATCACCGCGAAGCTGCCAAGCATTACGAAGACGAAGATCACGAGACCGCGGCCCATCATGCCCATACGGCCAGCGGCCATGGCGCCCATGCCAGCCATCATTCGGTGTAAGCGGCCAAGCACCACGTCCATCATCACGGCTGAAGCCATGACGGCCCCGGTGGTCTTGAAAAAGATCGCCGGGGCGTTATCGCGGCAGGGCCGTATAGGCGCCGGACAGCACGCGCATGATTTCGGCCAGGATGGTTTCAAACTCCCCGCCATCCGCCAGCGCGCCGGACAGATGCAGCGTCACCACGCCATGCAGGCCGGACCAAAGCACTGGGCCGATCAAATTGGGATCGCCGGTGAAATAGCCTTCCTGCACCAGAAGACGGACATGGTCGGTCATGGTGGCGCGGGCGCGCCGCTCGGCCGCGAAAAGTTCGGGCAGGGGCGCAAGGCGTGGGGTCGCCAGATCGAACATCAGCCGGTAGCAGCTGGATTGTTCCAGCGCGAAACGCACATAGGCCTGGCCCACGCGCCTGCTGCGTTCGGGCGCCGTGCCGGGCTGGGCCAGGGCGTCTTCCAACTTTGTGGCGAAGAGATTGAAAGCGCGGGTGCGGATGGCGGCAAGGATTTCATCCTTGTCCTTGAAATAACGATAGGGCGTCATGGCGCTGACGCCGAGCCGGGATGCCAAATCGCGCATGTTCAGGCCTTCGGGCCCTTTGGCGATATAAATTTCGGTGGCGGTTTCGCACAACCGCTCACGGAAATCGGCGACGTCTGCTTCGGTCAGAATTCGTGGCAAGCTGTACACTCCCCGGGCGCGATAGATGGCAAAAGACAGGGGGTATTGCTACAAGTGACATTGTATATTTTGCGCCCGCACCAGCCAACGGCTTATCCTGTGGTCTGATGAAAAAACCTTTCCTGATTTTCACCCTGTTTCTGGCAAGTGGCTGCGCTGCCAAGCCTGAACTTTCCACGCCTCCGGCCCTGGCCCCCGCGTCAACCGGCGCTTCCCAATGGGTTCAACTGGGAGAAGGTGGCGCGGCCGAACTTCGCGCTGTGATGCAGACGCCGGGCGGGGTTTGCCCGAAGTTTTCGCTGCCCGGCGGCGGTGAATTGACCATGAGCCTTCGGGCCCCGGCCAGTGACGCTTTTCCCGCTTTGTGCAGCGCGCCTTTGCCCAAAGGGGTCAACATTTCCGGTGTCCCCACCATCAATCTTGATCCACAGCGCATCGTGGTGTTGGGCGATACGGGCTGCCGCCTGGAAAACAATGTCACCCAGAATTGCAACAATCCCCGCGACTGGCCTTTTCCCAGTGTGGCCGCGTCGGCGGCGCGGCTTAAGCCGGATCTGGTGATTGATGTGGGCGACTATCTTTATCGCCAGGCGCCATGTCCCGCCGGCAATGCGGGCTGCGCCGGTGCGCCTTATGGCGACAACTGGCCGGCCTGGACGGCGGATTTCTTCGCGCCGGCAGCCCCGCTGCTGAACGCGGCGCCCTGGATTTTCGTGCGCGGCAACCATGAAAGCTGTCTTTCAATGGGGCGCGGCTTTCTGAGGCTGATGGGACCAAAAGCCGTGGCGCCTGATTGCGCCGGCCATCTGGCGCCCTATCACATTCCGCTCAGTGGTCTGGACTTGATGGTGATGGACAATGCCGACGCCGATGACGTGAAAGTGGATGCGGACAAGACGCCGGTCTATCGGGCGGAGCTGGAAGAGGCCGTGCGCCCCAGCGCTGTGCCAGTGTGGCTGTTGATGCACCGCCCGATCTGGGCGGCGATGACCGGACCCTTGAATGTGCCCATTGGCGGCAATGCCCAGATCATCGCGGCGGCGGAAAAAACCATGCTCACCAAACCGGTGACGCTGATGCTGGCGGGGCACCTGCACGCTTTTGAAGTGATCAATTACCAGCATAATGGCGTGGTGGGCACGCCGCCGCCGCAGCTTATGGCCGGCAATGGCGGCGATGTCCTGCTTTCAACACCGGCGGATCTGAAGGGCGCGGCGTTCCAGGGCCATTCGGGTGTGAGCGTGAAAGACGGTTTGTCGGTCGGCGGCTTCGGGTTTCTGCTTTTGACCAAAAGCGCCACCGGCTGGACGATTGATCTTTACGACTCCGCCGGTGTGGCGGAGGGGCAATGCCTCTTTACCGCCGCGTCAGACCGGCTGGATTGCCCAAAACTTCCCGGCACCCGGTGACGGGTTCAGGAAAAAGGATCGTAGAGCTTGAGTTTGCGTCCGAATGCCGGCGCAGCCATGTCCTTGAATTGCTGGCGCATCCGTTCAAACGTGATGCGGTCAAGTTCGGCTTGGCGCTGCATGGAGCCGCGGTCGCAGTTGGAGGAATAGTCTGTGCTGAACTGGAACGAAAAATCGTGCATGGCCGTCTCCGCTCTGAAGTCACAGCTTTCCTCGCAGGAAGCGTGCCAGCAAATCGCCAGGAAAAAGGCCGAAGACAGTTTCGATTTGGGAAGCGGCCGGCGGTTTACATGCGGCTCGCGATGGTTGTCAGGGTGATATAAAGCTTGGCGCCGATCGTTGTGACGGTGGGAATTCCCACCAGCGCGACAATGGCGGCCACAAGTGTCCATTCCATGCCCGTGGCGCCGCGTTCATCGGCGCCCCATTTTCCATACCGGACGCGCAGCTTGCGCAGAAAACTCATACAAAACCCCATCCCTTGTTTCATGGGGCAGGGGCCAATCCTTCCTTTGTCCCGGAATGGATCAACTTTTCCTGCACCCGATGAACAAAGAGCAAGAGGAAGGCCATGATGGAACCCGGCCAGGCCCATGGTTAAAGGTTGCCGGATTATTCCGCGGCCTGCGGCTTGTGCCGCTGGGTGATGCGGCGGCCCTGGCGCGCGGCGCGGCGCAGGATCTGGGGCGGCTGGCCAAACAGGCGCAGGAAATTGCGGCGCATATCTTCGGCATGCTTGAAGCCTGCAGCCTGGGCTATGGCCGCGAAAGAGCGCGAGCCTTCTTCAATCTGGCGGCGGGCGATTTCGCTTTTGCGCCGCTCCACCGCTTCGGCAATGCCCATCTGACGGCCAGCAGGCGCGGCATAGCGCGATTTGGCTTTATCGACCGGTAGCGACGGCGCGATGGCGCGGCAAACTTCGGCGCCCCAATCTTCTTCGATAAGGCCCAGGCACAATTCAATGGCCGGCGCGGCGCCGGACGCGGTCCACACGCCATGGTCGTTGACGAAAGTGCGGCTGCGGTCCAGGCGCACTTTGGGATAGGTGCGGGCGAAAACCTCACTTTGCTGCGGGGCGATGGCGGCGCGCTTGCCGTTCAAAAGGCCGGCCTCGGCCAATACAAAAGCGCCGGCTCCGATGCCGGCGATGCGCCGTACAAGGGCCGCGGCGGCGCAGGCGTAATCGGCCAATTCCGCCAGGAGAGGAATGGGCGCGCCGTCCACGATGATCAAGGTGTCGAGCCCGTCGGCGGTGACCGGCCGGCTGGCCATGGTCAGGCCGCAAGCGCTTGGCACATCGCCGCCATCCAGCGACATCACGCTCAGCCGGTATTGCTTGCCGGCCAGGCGAAAGGCTTCCAGCAGCGTATGCAAATGTGAGAAATCAAAACCCGCAAAGACCAGGAAAGCGATGTGGCGGGCGGGGACGTGTTTGCGCCGGAAGGAAGGCGATGACACGAAAAGGCTTTCCGATCATGTCGTAAAATAAGGCCAGGAAAAAAGAGACGGGGTGCCCGCGCCATTCAAGGCGCGGACACCCGCATCCCCACTACGCTTTAGAATACAAAGCCGGTTTCCAGCATGAAGCGGACCTGGTCCTTGGCGGTACCGGTCTTGCCGAAGGTCAGGCCAGACGTGGCGTCGCCAGTCGAGATGTAGCTGACTTCAGGACGGGCGAAGAACACCTTGTACTGATAAGTCGGCGTGAGGGTGAATTCCCAGGCATTGCTGCCGGCACCGTAGCCGATGATGTTCGGCGCGGTGGCGATGCTGTGCCCGCTGGAATTTTCATACTCCACGCGGCCGCCCAGTTTCCAATTGTCGTCGAAGGAATAGCTGACCAGCAGCGCCGCACCGGTTTCTTCGGAGCTGTGGACGAAGGAGCCGATCTTCGGCGTGGTGCTGTACTGGACATACGGGCTGATGACCCAGTTGCCCATGGTGTGCGTCCAGATCAGGTCGTAAAGGCTGCCCGAATCCAGGAGCGAGAAGTGATTGCCGCCCACGTCGCCCGAAGCGGAGAAGGCCAGGGTGTCGGACGGGCTGAACACATAGGACAGAAGGCCCGACATGGTGTTCAGGACGTTCGAGTAATAGCCGTCATTCCAGGACAGCGAAGCCGTCAGCGGACCGTCGGCGAAATTGAGCTGAAGGCCGCGGCTGATGGCAGGCTCGATATTCCAGAGCAGGCCGCGCTCGATATTCATGTTTTCGAACGTGAAATTGTATTCGTTGCCGGTCAGGGTCGGCAGCTTGCCGCCTTCGATCGACCAGTCGGCCAGGGCGCCGTCGCCCTGCAGTTTCAGATAGGCCACCGGGACCACGCCGAAGCTGGCGGGGGTGTTGATGCTGCTCTTGGTGTAGGGCGCGCCGACGGTGGGGAAAGAATAGTTGCCGGCCTGGACATAGAACTGCAGCCAGCCATCGGTCTTTTGCACCGTGATCTGCGCGTTGGTCAGATCCATATAAGAGGCGAAATCGCCCGGCGCCGCTTTGGTGGGATTGGACTGGTAATAGGTCATGCCGGTGACAGCGCCGCCGACAAAGACCTTGCCGAAATCGCCCAGGTCAACGCCCATGGGATTGGGATTGGCGGCGATCGGACCGGCCATGGCAGGCGTGGTCATCGCGGCCGAGGCGGGCGCAGCAGGCGCGGCGTCCTGCGCCATGGCGGCGCTGGCGCCGAAAGCGGAGAGAAGCAATCCCGCCATCAGGCTGTTGGTCTTGACGGAATAAGAAGGTCTTTTCATGGGTCAGTCCCCTTGGGTTGTTTGGCCGCCAGGCGGCTATGGGCAAGACGGAAATACGCAGAAAATCAGGACGTGAAACTGTCTTACTGATGTCACGTTCGGGGGTCCGGTTCGCAAACGCAATATGAAAGGGCCCGGAAAAAAGCCCCACAAATAAAGGTGATTTTTGGGAGTTGCTGCAATGCAACGTGAATTGCACAGAATTTCGGCAATCCGCACACCAGCGGGGCAATCCGCCTGTTAATTGCGCAATTTTGCAGTCGCCAGGCGAAACATTGCGGCGGCGGCGGGTTGCGCCCGAAGCATGCTATCGGTGGCAAATGGCCTCCAAATCGCCCTCTGCCCGCCTGATCGGCCTGACCGTCAAATTTGAGTCGGGGGAGCTGAAGGCCCTGCTTTTGGCCTTTGCCTGCAATTTCGTGCTGTTGGGCAGTTACTACATCCTGCGCCCGTTGCGGGACACCATGGCGACGGTGTTCGGCGTCAGCCAGCTGCAGAATTTGTACACCGGCACCTTCGTCGTCATTTTTCTGTTCTCGCCGTTATTCGGCTGGTTCGCAGCGCGGGTGAAGCTGACCATCCTGTTGCCGGGCGTGCTTTGGTTTTTCCTTTCCAATCTTTTGATCTTTTACGCCTGCTTTCACATCGATCCGCACAGCCGCATCGTGGCGGCGGCGTATTTCTGGTGGTTCAGTTCGGTCAACCTGATCCTGATTTCAGTGTTCTGGACCTTGATGGCTGATACCTTCTCGCCGAACCAGGCGACACGGCTGTTCGCCTTTATCGCCGCGGGCGGTAGCCTGGGCGCCATCACCGGCCCGCTTATCACCAAGGCTTTTGCGGAAGAGATCGGCATAGACGGTTTGATGGCGGTGGCGATTGCGGGATTCCTGGCCGTGATTGTGCTGGTGCATCTGGTGATGCGTGAAAAGAAAAACATGCGGGCGTTGGTGGAGGACACCCAGAAGACCACGCTGGATCACAATTTGCCGGGCAATCCCTTTGCCGGTTTTGAGCTTTTGTTCCGGTCCGCCTATCTGATGGGGCAGGCGGTGTTTTTCATCCTGATGACCTGGATTGCCACCATTCTGTATTTTTTGCAGGCCGATCTGATCGCACGCGCCTATTCGGCGCTGGAGCAGCGCACCATCGCTTTTGCCGATGTCGATCTTTACGTGAATATCGGCTCGGCCCTGATTTTGATTTTCGGGTTGGGGCGCATCCTGAAAAGGTTCGGCGTCACCGCCAGCCTGCTCCTCAGTCCCATTTAGATGGTGGGCGCGTGCCTGGCGGTGCTGGTCTGGCCCAGCCTTTTCATGGTGCAGGTGGCGCGGTCGATCCAGCGCATTTCGCAATATGGCGTGGCGCGTCCCGCCCGCGAAGTCTTGTTCACGGTGGTGGATCAGCAGAGCAAATACAAAGCCAAGAGTGTGATCGATACCGTGGTCTATCGCTTTGGCGATCTGACAGCGGCCTGGATGCAGGCAGGCCTGCGGATGGGCGGTTTCGGGCTTGTCGGCGCGGTGACGGTGGGGGTGGGCGTTTCCGCCGCCTGGGGCTTTTCCGCCATTGCGCTGGGGCGCCGCTATGAGGTGCTGGCGCATGCCGGGCGCGACGGTCGTGTGACAGCCGCCGCGCAGAGCTGAAATGGCCGCTGTCGCGGCCCTGTTTTATCGCCTATAAATCTTGTCCAAGAACGCGGGACAAACCGCGAGGCCGGGGAGGAAAAATGCGTGACGAGAATCCGGGACCGCTGGCGCGGCTGCTTGAGCTTGCTGCCGAGGTAAAACCTGCCGAGGTGAAGGCGGTTATGCTGTCCTTCCTCTATTTTTTCCTTCTGATGGCCAGCTATTTCATCATCCGGCCGCTGCGCGACACCATGGGCACGGTCTATGGCGTCAAGCATCTGCAGGAGCTGTTCACCGGCACCTTTGTGCTGAGTTTCGTGGTGGCGCCGGTATTCGCATTTTTCGCCTCGCGCATCCGGCTGGCGACGTTCCTGCCCTGGGTTTACGGCTTCATCGCCCTGACCATGGTGATTTTCTATGGCCTGTTCCAGAGCGTGGCCAATGACCGCTGGATCGCCGCGGCGTTTTACGTCTGGGTCAGCACATTCAATCTTCTGACCATCTCGGTGTTCTGGAGCCTGATGGCCGATATTTTCTCGAGCGCCCAGGCCAAGCGCCTGTTCGGTTTCATCGCGGCGGGTGGCACCGCCGGCACCATTGCCGGGCCTTCCTTTGCCGTCTTGTTCGCAGGGCTGGTAAGCGCCAATTCGCTGCTTTTGATTTCGGCCGCCGGTTTTGCCGTGACGGCGTTTTTGGTCCGACTGGTGGAAGCGGAAAAGCGCAAGCTGACGGCGCAGGATGATGAAGCGCAGAAGACCAGCCTGGACAAGAAGCTGGGCGGCAATCCGTTTGACGGTTTCGCGCTGCTTTTCAAGTCACGCTATCTTTTGATGATCGCGCTGTTCCTGCTGCTGATGACCTGGATTTCGACGGTGATCTATTTTCAGCTGGGCGATCTGATCAGCAAGGAATTCGCCAGCCGCGCCGCGCGCACCCAGGCCTATGCCACCATTGATATCGCGACCAATTCCATCGCGGTGATCATCCAGCTTTTTGGCACCGGGCGCTTCATCAAGCGCTTTGGCGTCACCACCGGATTGCTGGTCAATCCCGTCATCATGGTGTTCGCCTTCCTGGCGGTGGCTTTCTCACCGGTGTTGATGGTGCTGGGCAGCGTGCAGGTGCTGCGCCGTTTTGCCGAATACGCCATCGCCAAGCCCAGCCGCGACATGCTGTTCACGGTGGTGGACCAGCAGAGCAAGTACAAGGCCAAGAACGTCATCGAGACGGTGGTCTATCGCTTTGGCGATCTGACCTCGTCATGGGTGAGTTCGGTGGTGCTGCAGTTCGGCGTGGCGGGGTTGGCGATTTTCGGTATCGTGATTTCGCTGTTCTGGTTTCCCATCGCCTGGATGCTGGGCAAACAGTATGAAAACACGCGCGGGGAAATGCCCCTCAAGCCGTGAGCGGGTCCCGGTTCCGGCCAAAGCCTTCCCAAAATTTCACGGGCCGGCGGCTTTGCGCAAAGCCCCCACGGGACTAGGCTTTGTCTCACGGATTGGCCTCATCTGAGGAGTGCAGGATGACGGATACCGGCAATCGCTTTTCGCGCCGTGAGGCGGCCATGCTTTGCGCCGGAGCCGACGCCAGTTTTGTTCTGCCGGCATTGGCGCAGGCGCAGACGCCGCTTCTGAAACGCGCCATCCCGCATGGCGGCGAGATGATCCCGGTGATCGGCCTGGGCACCATCAATCTGTATGATATCGCTTCAGACCCCAGCAAACTGCCCGGCTGCACCGATACCGTGCGGGCGCTGGTAGCAGGCGGCGGCACTGTCATCGACACCGCGCAATCCTATGGCACCGGGGAAACGGTGCTGGGCGGCATTTTCGCGGCCACGGGACTTCGCTCCAAAATTTTCCTGGCGACCAAGCTAGACCTCAAGGATTACAATCAGGCGAACGGCCTGGCATCAATGAAGGGTTCACTTGAGCGGCTCAAGACCGACAAGGTGGATCTGATGCAGTTCCACAATGTGCGTGATCCGAACCAGGATCTGGGGATGCTGCGCGACTGGAAAGCGCAAGGGCTTTGCCGCTATGTCGGCATTACCACGACGTCGGAAGACAGTTATGACGCCACCGTGGCCATCCTTGCGCGGGAGAAACCCGATTTCCTGATGGTCGATTACGCCATCGACAAGCGCGAGGCTGAAACCAGGGTGCTGCCTGCGGCTGCTGCGGCCGGAACGGCGGTGATCACGGCGTTGCCATTTGGACGCGGCCGGGTTTTCAAAAATGTCCTCAGCAAACCGTTACCGGGTTTTGCAGCGGATTTCGACTGCAACAGCTGGGCGCAATTCTTCCTGAAGTGGATTTTGGGCAATCTGGCGATCACCAACGCCGCGCCGGGCACCGACAAGCCCGAACACATGACGGACAATCTGGGCGCGGGGCGCGGGCGCATGCCTGATGCGGCGATGCGCGCCCGCATGGTGCAATATATTGAATCGCTGGGCTGATGCGCCCGCTTAGAGGCCCAGCTTGGCCTTCAGATCGGCGGCACTGAGGTCCGAGCCATAGACCGTGTTGGGGCCGCGCTGCTGGAAGCGGTTGGCAGTGGCAAGCCCGCCGGTCACCACCGGATCAAAGCCCGCATCGCGGACAAACTCAGACGCCACGCGCACGGCTTCGGGATCATCACCCGCCAGCGGAATGGCCATTTTGGGATCGGGACGATTGGCTTCCTTGGTGAAGACCGGCGCGCCGGTGAGATTGAACACCCGCACCACATGGGTGCCGGGCAGATATTTCTGGGTGGTGATGCCCGAGCCGTTGGTGTCGTGTTCGGCGGTGATGGCGGCGCCGTCGCGGCCGGCCACAGCGTTGGTGGCGTCCAGCACGATCTTGCCTTTGAGCTGGGCGGCATAATCAACGCCGATCTGGGGAATGGCGGCGTAAGGCACGGCCAGGAAAATCACATTGGAGAAGGCCAGTGCGTCGGCCACCGTGCCGGCATGGGCCAGCGGGCCAAGCTTGGCCACCAGGTCAGCCAGTTCATCAGGCACGCGCGAGGAGAACATCACCGGATGACCGCCCTTGATAAAAAGGGCGCCGATGGCAGCGCCGATATTCCCGCCGCCGATAAATCCGATGGGTGTTTTGGTCCCTTGCGCGAAGGCGCGGGGAAGGCATGCTGAAAATGCCAGGGCGCCGCCCGTGGCCAGAACTGCGCGGCGAGTCCAGATGCCTGTTTTCATTGTCCATCCCCGTGGTTTTGCCGGGAGGTTACCCCCAGCCGGCGAATTCGCAAGGGGCCGGGGCGTGTCCGAGCAGTGGCGCGAAGCCGGTGTTTGCGTTACATCAGCGCCCGAACAAGGGAGGGATGATTCATGAAAAACCGTCTGTTATCAGCGGGATTTTTGGCCATGGTGCTTTGCGCCACGGCGTATTCGGCCTTAACGATTCCAGCGGGGGCGCAGGTTGCCGGTTCTGACAAATTTGCGACATCGGACGGGCCGATTGATTTCATTCCCATCCATCATGCGGCGCTGGAACTGAACTGGAAGAACGAACATATTCTGGTGGACCCCGCGCCCGTTGATAACAACGCCAAGGGCGACGCCGTGGCGGCTCCCTACAAGCGGTTGCCGGCGCCGGATTTCATTCTGATCACGCACATTCATGGCGATCATTTTAGCGCGCCGATCCTGCAGGCCGTGGCCGGTCCCAACACCGTGATTGTGGCGCCGCAGAATGTGCATGACGCCATGCCGGCCGATCTTCAGGCCAAGACCAAAGTGATGAAGAATGGCGACAAGTCCACTCTCGGCGCAGTGGGGATTGAAGCGGTGGCGATGTACAACACCAGCCCCGACCGGCTGAAATTCCATCCCAAGGGCGACGGCAATGGTTATGTGCTGACCTTCGCCAACAAGCGCATCTATATCGCGGGCGATACCGAAGAGACGCCGGAACTGGCGCATCTGCCCAATATCGATGTGGCGTTCATTCCCATGAATCTGCCTTACACCCAGACGGTGGAAGCGGCGGCCAAATGGGTGAAGGACTTCAAGCCCAAGATGGTGTTCCCCTATCACTACAGCCTGCAGGACGGGTATGCCGACACGGCGGCCTTTGAAAAGCTGGTCGGCAATGCCAGCGTGGTACGCCTGAGGAAGTGGTATTGAGCTAGTTCACTGTTCTCTTAGTTCACTGTGGCGGCGCTGACGTCAGTGTTCAGCGCCGCCAGCAGGGCCGCGGTGGGAAAGCCGTCCGCCGGCAGGCTTTTGGTTTTTTGATAGGCCTTGAGCGCGGTGCGGGTCTTGCGGCCCAGAACGCCATCGGCATCGCCCGGATCATACCCTAAAGTTTTCAAATCCAGCTGAAACTGGCTGCGTTCTTCGCGCGATAGGTTGCGCTCCTGGCGCGGCCAGCTGGCGGCAAAGGGCGGCGCGCCCGACATGCGGTCGGCCAGCATGCCAACCGCCAGCGCATAAGATGCGGCGTTGTTGTATTTCATGATGGTGCGGAAGTTGTCGAACAGCATGAAGGCGGGGCCGTGCGCGCCCGCCGGCAGATAAAGCGCGGCGGCGTCATCGGTTGGCGGCAAGGGCGCGCCGGACGCGGTTTGTACGCCCATCGCCGCCCAGTCGGAAAGTTTGCGCGTATCATCCAGATCGGTGAGGCTGTAATCGAAATTGGCCGGCAGTTTCACTTCGTAAAACCACGGCTTGCCGGTTTCCCAGCCTTCATGGGCGAAAAGCTGGGCGGTGGAGGCCAGCGCGTCGGCAGGGGATGCCCACAGATCGATTTTGCCGTCGCCATCACCATCGGTGGCGTATTTGAAAAAGGTGGAGGGCATGAACTGGGTCTGGCCGAAGGCGCCGGCCCAGGACGACGTCATCTCGCTGACCGGATAATTTTCCTGTTGCAGCAATTTCAGCGCCGCCAGCAATTCACCCCGCGCATAACGCTGGCGAGGGCCTTGCCAGGCCTGGGTGGTGAGTGAGGAGAAGATATTATAGTCGCCGACGCTGGAGCCGTAATCGGTTTCCATGCCCCAGATTCCCACCAGGATTTCCTTCGGCACGCCGGAACTGTTTTCGATACGGGAGAGCACATCGCCGTAACGTGTCAGCATGAGTTTGGCGTTGGCGACGCGGCGGGCGGAGACTGCGGCGTCGAGATAGCTCCAGATCGGTTTGGCGAATTCCGGTTGGTTGTCGATCACCTGCTGGATGGTGGCGATGGGGGCAATCCCGGCCATGGCCTTGTTGTAAGTATCGGCGGTGATGCCGGCGGCCATCGCCGTGGCCTCGAAATCATGGATGAAGGCCTGGAACTCGGGCGGGCCGCCCATGGCGGGAAGGGCCGGGATGGGCGGTGCGGCAGGCAGTGGTGCGGGCGCCGGCATGGGGGCAAGCGCGGGACTTTCGGCGCGTGGGGCGCAGGCCGCCAGGAAAGCCAGCAGAAGGGCGAGGGTCGCAAAGCGGGCTGTCATGCCCATACTTCTAGCATGGCGAGCGGCGATGGTGGTTAAATTTGGCGGAAATCCTGCCTTTTTTGCGATCCCTTGTGTGTTGACAGGCGGGGGGCGGGCCAATAGTTTCCGCGCCTCTTTCCCGGCAATCGAAGGCCTAAAGTCATGAAAGTTCGTAATTCCCTCCGCTCGCTCAAGAAGCGTGACAAGGATTGCCGCGTTGTCCGCCGCAAGGGCCGGATCTATGTCATCAATAAGAAGAACCCCCGTTTCAAAGCGCGGCAGGGTTAAGCCATAATTCCCGCGGTCTCGTTCCTGGAACCGCATGTATTTCGCGCCCGCTGATCCCAAAATTGTTGCCCGCCGCGACAGCATCATCGCGGCTTTGAAGGACATCGTGCCTGACGGCGTGGTGACCGAAGCCACCGATCTTGCCGCTTATGAAAGCGACGCTCTGCCCGCCTATCGCCAGCGGCCGCTGGTGACGGTGCTGCCCAAGACCGCCGAACAGGTTTGCCGGATTTTGCGTTACGCCGAAGAAGCCAGCGTGCCCATCGTGCCGCGCGGCGCTGGCACATCCCTGTCAGGCGGGGCGCTGCCACGCCCTGACGGCATTCTGATCGGCATGGGGCGGATGAGCCGCATCCTGGAAATCGATTACGAAAATCGCTGCGTGACGCTGGAGCCGGGTGTAACCAATGCCGCCATCACGCGCGCGGTGGAGAAGGAAGGCTTCTATTATGCGCCCGATCCTTCCAGCCAGATCGCCTGCACCATCGGCGGCAATATCGCGGAAAATTCCGGCGGGCTGCATTGCCTGAAATACGGGCTCACCACCAACAATCTGATGGGCGTAAAATTCGTGCTGCCGGGCGGAGAAATGATCACCCTGGGCGGCAAGGCGCCCGGTTCGCCAGGCCTTGATCTGATGGGGCTGATCACAGGCAGCGAAGGGCTGCTGGGCATGGTGGTGGAAGCCACGGTGCGCATCATCAAGAAAGCGCCGGTCACCCGCACCATGTTGGCCAGTTTCGATGCCGTGCCGGATGCGGGAGCCTGTGTCGCCGCCATTATCGGCGACGGGCTGGTGCCGGCGGCAATGGAATTCATGGACCGTGCCACCATCGGGGCGGTGGAATCCTATAACGCACCGGGCTATCCCGATGCCGAAGCGATTTTGATCATCGACGCCGATGGCGTGGAAGCCGAAGTCAGCGACGCCATGGCGCGCATCGGCAAGCATGTTGCGGCCTGCAAGGGCCAGCTGCGCGAGGCGACCGAAACCCTGGCCCGCGCCAAAATGTGGGCTGGCCGCAAGGCGGCTTTTTCCGCCATGGGGCGGCTGGCGCCCGACATGATCTGCATGGATGGCACCATTCCGCGCCACGCCCTTCCCATGGTGCTGGAAGGCATCGCGGAGATGTCGCGCAAATACGGGCTTGGCTGCTGCAACGTGTTTCATGCCGGCGACGGCAATCTGCATCCTTTGATCATTTTCGACGCCATGAAAGAGGGCGAACTGGCCAAGGCGGAAGAATTCGGCGCCGATATTTTGCGGTTGTGCGTGAAGGTGGGCGGCGTTCTGACCGGCGAGCATGGCGTGGGGATCGAAAAGCTCAACTCGATGTGCGTGCAGTTCTCGGC
>CAIXUE010000302.1 GCA_903922545.1 uncultured Alphaproteobacteria bacterium
TGGCGGTGCTGGATTTCGATATTGAAAAATGGCGGGAGATAAAGCCGGGTGAAGGGAAGTTGATCGATTTTGTCAGGCCGCGCGACCTGTAATCAGATCGCCAGCCGGCGCGAACTTGTTGCCAGCCGCTTCCAGCCGAAGCAGACTTCCGGCGTTGGCTCGCCGCCCAGCTTTGTTGTCCGTTCCGCCACGCGCTGGCCGCCCATCGCCTCATAGAAGTAACAGGCATTGTTGCGCGCATGGCTCCAGATCAAACAGGAGTTGAGCTTGCGCTCCTTCAAGGCTGCGAAAGCGCCATGCAGCAAGGTGCGCCCGATGCCGCGGCCGAAAAATCCCGGATCGACATACAGCGTGTAAACTTCGCCTTCGAAGCCCAAACCGCGGTCACGCGCGCCGCCCAGGCTGGAAAGACCCACCACGCCATGGCTGGCATCTTCCGCCACAATGACCTGGCCGGGCGTGCGAAGCTGGTTTTGCCAGCGCGCGGTGTGGGTTTTGACCGACATGGCGGACAAGAGGCTGTGCGGCAACAGGCCCGCATACGTGTCTTGCCAGGATTCGACGTAGATGCGCGCCAGATCGGCGGCGTCTGAAGGCCGCGCCTGTCTGAGACTCAGCGCGAGATCGTTCATGCGCCAACGTTGCCGCAAGTGCGAAGCTTCGGCAAGTGGGAAATTTTTATTTCGTTTTGTTAGCGCGGTCTGAAAAGTCTGGCCGCCGGTTGCTCGACATATTTTGCCAACAAGGCGCCCCAGATGGTGCAGACCAGCACCAGCAACAGCGGCTCCAGCCACCAGATCAGGCCGGAAAAGCGCATTCCCAGCACGATGGCATTGGCGGACGGATAAAGCCGGGCTTCAAATAGCCGGATGGCCTGCAGCCAAAAAACCTGGCCCATATAAATGGCGTAAGACCAGTCGCCCATTTTTTGCGGCAGCCTGGTCTTTAAAAGTTCCGCCAGCAGCCCGCGGTCAAACGACAGCGCCAGGATCAGCGCCAGCATGGGCGGCACAATCCAGATATCCAGCACGCTGTGCGACCAGCCGGTGTGATAGAGCGCATAAAACAGCGCGAAGACCAGTGCCGCCTGGATCAGGCTGTGGGCGAAAGCGGGCAGGGTTTCGCGCGGCTTCAGCGCCCGGTAAAGCACCGCCATCCCCACGCCCACGGAAAAATCCGCAAGGCCCCGCAGCACGCCATTGTGATAGGTGATGTCCAGGCCATGGCGCGATGTGACATCCAGCGCCGCAAGGCCGGCAAATCCCGCCGCGATCAAAAGGATGCCGCGCAAGGTTTTTCCATTGGCCAGCCACACAAAAAGCGGAAACAGCAGGCAGAGCGCGAATTCTACGCTGACAAACCAGGACGGGGTGTTCCAGGTCAGCGTATTCATGGTGTTCCAGGCATGCACCAGCAATACGCTCAGGATAAAACCTTTGGCCGTCATGATGGGGTGATAAGGCCCGTCATAATAAGTGACATAGCCATCGATATGGCCGTCGATGCGGGCTGCGGTCATCAAACCCGCCAGCGCCAGCAGCATGAACAGATGAAGCGGATAAAGCCGCGCCAGCCGCGCTTTCAGGAAAGCGCCATAGCCGCGCGCGGTAAAAAGTTGCGCCAGGCGCGCGCCATAGACATGGGTGAGAATGAATCCTGACAGCGCGAAGAAAAACTCCACCCACAAATAGCCGCGCGCCGCCACCAGATCGAGCCAGGCAAGGCCGTAGTAATGATGGCCTTCGCCAAAATGAAACAGCACAATCAAAAGCGGCGGAAAGGCGCGCGCCCCGGCCAGGGCGCGGATCTCCGCCACTTTGTCTTTTCCATTGGGCCCGCTCATGCCGGCGAGTCTAGCCGGTCGATCACGGGCTGTCCCCGCCGAATCAGGTAGGGTTGGGCGGGAAGAAGGGATCAATGCCGGAGACTATACTCCTCCATTTGCAACCGGTGCTGGGCATCCTGGCAATTATCGCCATTGCGTGGGCGTTGTCGGAAGATCGCCGCGCCTTCAGTCTGCGAGTGGTGCTGAGTGCTCTGGCGCTGCAGGCCGCCATCGCGATTTTGTTGTTGAAACTGCCGGGCGCGCGAGACGCCCTGCTCGGCCTGAACGGTGTTGTCACAGCCCTGGCCACGGCCACCCAGACCGGCACATCCTTTGTGTTCGGGTATGTCGGCGGGGCGACGCCGCCTTTCGCCATCACCAATCCGGGCGGATTGACCAGCTTTGCCTTCAGTGTGCTGCCCTTGGTGATTGTGATCTCGGCCCTGTCAGCTTTGCTGTGGTATTGGCGCCTTCTGCCTCTGATTGTGGGCGGGCTGGCCTATATCCTGCGCAAAACGCTGGGGCTGGGCGGGGCGACCGCGCTGGGCTGCGGAACCACGGTGTTCCTGGGGATGATCGAGGCGCCGCTTCTGATCCGGCCCTGTCTGCCGCGCATGAATCGCACCGAATTGTTCATTCTCTTCACGATCGGTTTGGCCTCGGTCGCGGGCACCATGTTCGTGCTTTACGCCACGGTGCTGGCCCATGCCGTGCCCGGCGCGCTGGGCCACGTGCTGGTCGCTTCGATGATGGCGCTGCCGGCAGCGGTGATGGTGGCGCGGTTGATGGTGCCGGGTGACGCGGCGACCGAGAATGTTCCCGCCGATCTGGGCTTTCGCTCCAGCATGGATGCGGTGGCGCGCGGCACCGAGGATGGATTGAAGATATTCCTGCAGATCATGGCGCTGCTGATCGTGATGCTGGCGCTGGTTTCCTTGGCCGACCAGATATTGGCGCTGGCGCCGCACATCGCAGGCGCGCCTCTGACGCTGGAGCGGATATTGGGCTGGCTGTTTTCGCCGCTGGTCTGGCTTTATGGCGTGCCATGGTCTGAGGCGGCGACCGCCGGTTCGCTGATGGGCACCAAGGCGGTGCTGAACGAACTGGTTGCCTATCTGGATTTTGCCGCCCTGCCGCCGGGTGCGCTTGATCCCCGCGCCGGGCTGATCATGGTCTATGCCCTGTGCGGTTTCGCCAATCTGGGCAGCGTGGGGATTCTCATCGCGGGCATGAGCACCCTGATGCCGGAGCGGCGGGCGGAAATCGTGCCGCTTTGCTTCAAGGCCCTGATATCGGGAACATTGGCCAGCGGCCTGTCCGCTTGCATGATCGGCTTGTTGACCTGAACATGCAGGTCTGATGTCTGTTTTCCGCGCCCTTTTGTTTTTTGCCGTCAGCGTCATGCTGGCTGCCTGCGCCGCCACGCAAGCACCCATGGGGTCTGCTCCTACAACGCCGCATCTGCAAAGCGAAGTTTTTGTCGCCCGGGATGGCATGATGTTGCCGCTGCGCCATTGGGACGCCGAAGGAAACCCGCGCGCCGTCATCCTGGCGCTGCATGGCATGAGCGATTATTCCAATGCGTTCGATATGCCGGCCACGCAATGGCAGAAGGCCGGCATCACCACGCTTGCGTTTGACCAGCGCGGCTTTGGCGCCGGGCCCAGCCCTGGCCTGTGGGCCGGCAGCGATGTGATGCGCGCCGATCTTGCCGATTTCGTGAGCGCGGCGCGGGCGCGCTATCCGGGCGTGCCGCTGTTTGCGCTGGGAGAAAGCATGGGTGGGGCGGTGGTGTTGTCGGCGCTGGCGTCGGAAGACATGCCCAAGGTGGATGGCGTGATCCTGGTGGCGCCTGCCGTCTGGTCGCGCGGCGACATGCCGGTCAGCTATCGCGTGGCGCTGTTTTTGGCGGCGCACCTGACGCCGGGGCTAATTCTTTCCAACAGCGCCGCCAGCCGGGTGGTGACCATCGTGCCCTCCGACAATATTCCCATGCTGCGGGCGCTGGGGCGCGATCCTTTGTTCCAGAAGCAAACGCGCTCCGATGCACTTTTCGGCCTGGTCAATTTGATGGATGAGGCGCGCGCCGCGCCCCGGCAATTGCCGGCGCAAACGCCGCCCATTCTTTTGCTGACCGGCAAAAAAGACCAGATCATTCCGCAAGAGGCCACCGCCGGCACGATTACGGAACTGGGCGGGCGGGCCGAAGTTCGCCATTACGATCAGGGCTATCACATGCTGCTGCGCGACCTGGAGGGCGCCAAGGTCGCCGAGGATGTCGGAGACTGGGTGCTGGCAAAAGTTCCAGCTTCGCAACCGAAATAGGCATTCGCCGTTATCTCTGTCGCAAAACCGGAGAACCCAAATGGCGACCGACGAGAAGAAATCCAACGATTCGCGCGAAAACGGCCCTCTGCACCGCACCCCCGGCCGCATTGACGCCGGCCAGAGCGATACCAGCAACGAAAACTCCATCGCAAATGTTTCGACTGACATGCACACCACCAAGCCGACGCCGGGCCATGAGGCCGATGGCCAAGTCAGCAAAATGTAAATAAATAAAAGACCGCTTTTGGCGGGCTCTTGGACGGACCGGGCGAAAGCCCGGTCCGTTTGAGTTTTTTATCGGGGCAATGCCATAATATCCCCCGATGACTCCGCCCTCGTTATACGAACAGGCCGTGTCGCTGATTCAGGCGGGCAAGGCCCCGGAAGCGGACCGCCTTTGCCGCCAGCTTCTGGCCGGCACCCCTGACGATTTTGACGCCAACCAGCTTCTGGGCGTGATCCGCTTCCAGGCAGGCGATGTCGCAGCCGCGCTGCAATATTTCGACCGTGCCGCTGCGATCCAACCGGGCCTGGCCATTTTCAGCAATCGCGGCGCGGCGTTGCAGATTTTGGGCCGCACCGAAGAGGCCTTGGTCAGCTATGACCAGGCGTTGGCTTTGGGGCCAGACAATCCCGTTCTGATCTACAATCGCGGCGCGGCGCTGCAGCATCTGGGCCGGACCGAAGAGGCGTTGGCGAGCTATCAAAAAGCGCTGCAGCTGGACCCCAATTATGCCGCCGCCCTCAACAATGCAGGCAATGCCTTGCGCAGCCTGCATCGCTATCCCGAGGCGCTGGCAAGCTACAACCGGGCTATCGCACTACAGCCGCACAATGCCGAGGCGCTTTACAATCGCGGCGATCTGCAATGGTCGGTGAACAAGAATTACCGCGCGGCCATCACCGATCTGGAACGGACGCTGGCGATCAATCCGGAATATGATTATGCGCCGGGGCAATTGCTGTATTTGCGCATGCATGGCGGCGACTGGCGCGATTTTTCAGCGCAGCGCGCCCGCATCAATCAGGGTGTGCGGGCGGGCAAGCGCATGGTGCAGCCTTTCCATTATCAGGCCCTGTCGGATTCGCCGGCCGACCTTCAGGCCTGTGCTGTTATTTTCACCAACCATCATTTCCCGCCGGCTGAGCCGCTGGTCCGGGCGCGGGCTCCGGCGCGCAAAAAGATCCGCCTGGGTTATGCCGCGGGAGAGTTTCGCGAACACGCCACGTCCTGGCTGATGGCTGAGCTTTTTGAGACGCATGACCGGGATGCGTTCGAGTTGGTGGCGTTTGACAATGGCTGGGACGATGGCAGCCCGATGCGCGCGCGCCTCTCAACGGCGTTCGAAAAAATCATCGATGTTTCGCGGCTTTCCAACCGGCAGGCCGCCGAGGCCGTCGCAGCCGAGGATATCGATATCCTTATCAACCTGAACGGTTATGTCGGACTGCACCGCACCGGCGTTTTCGCGCATCGTCCCGCGCGGGTGCAGGTCAATTATCTGGGCTCGCCCGCCACTATGGGCGCGCCCTATATGGATTACTTCATCGCCGACCGGGTCTTGATCCCGCAAAGTGACGAAAAATTCTATACCGAGAAAGTGGTCATTCTTCCTGACAGCTATCAGGTGAATGACACAAAACGCGCGCCTGCGGGGCCTGTGCCGTCGCGCGCCACATGTGGCTTGCCGCAAAACGCTTTTGTATTTTGCAGTTTCAACAGCAGCTACAAGCTGACGCCGGATGTTTTCGCGGTCTGGATGAATCTTCTCAAAAGCACGCCAGAC
Organism: uncultured Alphaproteobacteria bacterium; assembly: GCA_903922545.1. The sequence continues at coordinate 5,941 of CAIXUE010000302.1, forward strand.
AGTGTGTTGTGGCTGCTGGAAAACAATCCCGATTTCGCCGCCAATCTGCGCCGTGCTGCGACCCAGGCCGGCGTTGCGGCGGAGCGGCTGATTTTCGCGCCGGTTGAACCATTGCCCCAACATCTGGCGCGCATGCAGCAGGCGGATCTGTTCCTGGATCTTTTGCCTTGCGGCGGCCACACCACCGCCAGTGACGCGCTGTGGGCCGGGGTGCCGCTTCTGACCTGTTATGGCCATACCTTTGGCGGCCGGGTGGCGGCCAGCCTGCTGACCGCCATGGGCACGCCGGAACTGATCGCGGAAAATCTGGCGGTCTATCAGGCTCTGGCATTGGAATTGGCCGGGAATCCGGCGCGGCTGAAGGCGCTGCGCCAAAAACTGGCGCATAACCGGTCCGCCATGCCCCTGTTCGATACCGGGCGGTTTCGCCGCCATATCGAGGCGGCCTATGCCACCATGTGGGAGATCTTCCAGCGCGGCGAGGCGCCACGCGGCTTTAGCGTCCCGCCCATGGACAAAATCCCCCCCTTTCCAGCATAAACGGCGAAAATTCGGGAAACGGAACGATCATGAGTGCCTCCAGCAAAGTTGCTTCCCCGCGGGCCGTCAACATCGCCGATCTGCGCAAGATGGCGCGGGCGCGCCTGCCCAATGCGGTGTTCGATTACCTGGATGGCGGGGCGGAAGACGAAATCACCCTGCGCGAGAATGAGCGGGTGTTTCAGGATTACCTGTTCCGGCCGCGCTTTGCGGTGGAAGTGCCCAAACCGGATTTGTCGGCCACCATTCTGGGCCAGAAGCTGGCGATGCCGATCATCGTGTCGCCCATCGGCTATTCCAAACTGATGCATTCCGAAGGCGAGCGCGGCGCCGCCCGGGCCGCCAGCAAGTTTGGCCTGGCTTATGCCCAATCCACCATCTCCGGCTATTCGGTGGAAGAAATTTCCAAGAACAGCACATGCCCGCTGTTCTTCCAGGTCTATCTTTTGGGCGGCCGCGCGCCGGGCGAACTGTCGATCGATCGCGCCGCCAAGGCCGGTTACAAGGGCCTGTTCCTCACCATCGATACGCCGGTGGCCGGCATGCGCGAGCGCGATCCGCGCAACGGCATGAAGCAGCTGATGGGCTCCAATCCCTTCGCCATGCTGCCTTATCTGCCCAACATCATCGCCCATCCCAGCTGGCTGGTGGATTATCTGATCGGCGGCGGCATGAAGCGGCTGCCCAATGTAAGGATGCCGGATGGCACGCACTTCGCGCTGACAGATGTGGCCAAGGCGTTGGAAACTTCGGTGGTGACCTGGGACGATCTGAAATGGATTCGCGCGCAATGGAAAGGTTCGATCACCATCAAAGGTCTTTTGACCGCTGAAGACGCGCTGAAGGCGCGCGATCTGGGATGTGACGGCGTGGTGGTTTCCAACCATGGCGGGCGGCAGCTTGACCAGGTGGCCAGCGGGCTTGGCGCGCTGCCTGAAGTGGTGGCCGCCGTTGGCAAGGATATGGATGTGCTGATGGACGGCGGCATTCGCCGCGGCAGCGACATCGTCAAGGCGATGGCGCTTGGCGCCAAGGGTGTGCTGGTCGGGCGCGGCTATGCTTACGGCATGGCGGCGGCGGGGCAGGCGGGGATTGAGCGGGCGCTGGAGATTTTCCGCACCGATTTGATCCGCACCATGAAGCTTCTGGGCTGCAATGCTGTGACGCAGCTCGACGCGTCTTATATCCAGAAGCACTAGGAACGGATCGCCGCCACCAAAGCCGCCACATGATCGGGCGGGGTGGGCTGCATCACGCCATGGCCCAGATTGAAGATGAAGGGCTTGCCCGCCATCGCGGTGACCAGATGTTTGGCCTGCCGGGCCATCGGCTCGCCGCCCTGCAGCAGCAGAATGGGATCAAGATTGCCCTGGCGGGCGATGCGCGGCGGCAACGTCAACGCCGCCATGTCGGTCATCTGATCGATGCCCACGCCATCCACGCCGGTCGCCTCGGCATAATGGGCGATCCAGCTGCCCGCGCCACGGGGAAAGCCGATGATGGGAATGGCCGGGTGCTTGGCTTTCACCGCCTTGACGATGCGGGCGGTCGGTTCCAGCACCGCTGTCTGGAAAAGTCCGGCGGGAACGGTGCCGGCCCAGCTTTCAAACAATTGCAGCGCTTCGGCGCCGGCATCGGCCTGTGCGATCAGATATTGGCTGGTGGCTTCCACCAGAATATCCATCAGGCGTGAAAAATGCTGCGGATTGGTCCAGGCCAGGGTGCGGATGGTTTCGTGATCGGTGCCGCCTTGGCCTTCAATCATGTAAGTGGCGACAGTCCAGGGCGAGCCGGCAAACCCGATCAGGGCGGCGCGTTCCGGCAGGCCGGCACGGACGTGTTTGATGGTTTGCATCACCGGCGCCAATGTTTCAGGGCGATAGGCAAGCGCGGCAAGGGCGGCGATGTCGCGCACCGGCTCCAGGCGCGGGCCTTCGCCTTCCACGAACCAGACTTTCTGTCCCAGCGCATGGGGGATCAGCAGAATGTCGGCGAAGAGGATGGCGGCGTCCAGGTCAAAGCGCGTCACCGGCTGCAACGTCACTTCGGCGGCGACGTCGGGCGTGAGACAAAATTGGATGAAATTGCCCGCTTTGGCGCGCAGGGCGCGATATTCGGGCAGGTAGCGGCCGGCCTGGCGCATCAGCCAGAGCGGCGGAACGGCGGCGGGTTCGCCCTTCAAAACCGAGAGAAGCTTTTTCACCATCCGCGTTGTTCCAGACTTTGAATGAAATTTTCCCCGGCCTCGGCGCGAATGGCGGCTCCCAGTTTACGGCCCAGGGCCTCGGCATCGGCGGCATCGGTGAGCGGGATGCTGTCTTCGCGGCGCCAATGTTGTTTGCCATCCGGCGATAACACTTCGCCCATGAAGTTGAGCTTGCCACCTTCGATCCGGGCCAGCGCGCCGATGGGCGTGCGGCAAGAGCCGTCCAGCGCCGTGAGGAAGCCGCGTTCGGCAGCGGCGCGCACCTCAAATTCCGTGACGGAGATATTGGCCAGCAGAGCACGGGCGTTCGCATCGTTCTGGCGGCAGGTGATGGCCAGCGCGCCCTGGCAGGGAGCAGGCAACATATGGCCAGCATCGATCAGGGCGGTGACGTGCTGCGTCAGGTCCAGACGGGTGAGACCGGCCAAGGCCAGGAAAGTCGCGTCAATCACGCCTTCTTCCAGTTTCTTGAGCCGTGTCTGCACGCTGCCGCGCAGGGTGACGATGTTCAGGTCGGGCCGCAAATGCAGCGCCTGGGCCTGGCGACGCAGGCTGGCGGTGCCAACCGTGGCGCCTTGCGGCAGATCAATGAGCGTCTTGGCCTTGTGGGAGATGAA
>CAIXUE010000303.1 GCA_903922545.1 uncultured Alphaproteobacteria bacterium
CAGGGTGGGGTCGTCCGGCCCGCGGTTCAGGTCGATCAAATGCCGCGACCAGGCCCCCAAAAGCGCCGGCCCACCGAACGAAGCCGCCAGCGCCCGCGTCACCTCGGCCGCCCCTATGTCATAGGCGATATGGGTGGAAAAAGCCTTGGGATCCAGCCCCAGCGCGCCATAGGCCGGCGGCAGGTGCGGCGCGGCATGGTCGCAAAGAAACAGCAGGGGCTTTTGCCCCGCAATTGCTTCAAATGCCGCCCCGTTCATGAACCCGTCATAAGGGGCCACCGCATCCTGGGGCAAGCCGTTGACACCAGCCCGCGCCTGCGCGAAACAAAATGGCTTATGCGTCCCGCCCTGGCCCTTGCGATTCGCTGCCTTCCGCTTCTTGCGGGCGTGATGGGTTTTGCCGCCCCGGCCCATGCCAGCTTTAATGTCTGCAACAAGGCCAACCTGAAAACCCGGGTGGCGATCGCCCATTTCGACGGCACCAATTGGACCAGCCTGGGCTGGTGGACCGTGGCGCCCAAACAATGCACCGACCTGATCACCGCCCCTCTGGACGCGCGCTATTATTATCTTTACGCCACCGACGGTGCGGCGGGCACCTGGGAAGGCGGCACACATTTTTGCGTCGCGCCCTCGGCCAAATTCACCATTCCCGGACGGGCCGATTGCGACAAGCGCGGCTTTGACCGGCGCGGATTTTTTGAAGTTGATACCGGCGGATCCCCCGACTGGACTCAAACACTTTCCAACTGAACAAAGGCTGGTGCCATGCGGCGGTTACGCAAAACGAAGATTCTCGCCACTTTGGGGCCGGCCTCCAACAAACCCGACAAGATGCGCGCTTTGTTCGAGGCGGGGGTGGACGTTTTCCGCATTAACATGAGCCACACCGATCACCCCATGCTGGAACGCATGGTCAAGGATCTGCGCGCCCTGTCCAAGACCGTGAACCGGCCCATCGGCATTCTGGCCGATCTTCAGGGCCCCAAAATTCGCCTTGGCACCATTCAGGGCGGCGCGCGCATGCTGCAGCTGGAAGAAAAAGTCCGGCTGGTGCTGGGCGAAAGCAGCGAGAATGCGGAAGACATTCCCATTCCCCATCCCGAAATTTTCGAAGCCATCAAGCAGAAACACGCTCTGCTGATCGATGACGGCAAGGTGCGCCTGCGTCTTCTGAAGAAAGCCGACACTTACGCCGAAGCGATTGTCGAAGTTGCGGGCGAGATCAAGAACCGCAAGGGCGTCAACATGCCCGACACGCTGCTGCCCATCTCGGCCATGACGCCCAAAGACCGCAAGGATCTGGACGCCGCGCTCGCCATCGGGGTGGACTGGATTGCGCTTTCTTTCGTGCAGCGGCCCGAAGACATGGCCGAGCTGAAAGAGATCGTCAAAGGCCGCGCCGGCTGCATGGCCAAGATCGAAAAACCCAAGGCGATTGAAAGCCTGGAAGGCATTCTGGAACTGTCTGATTCCGTGATGGTAGCGCGCGGCGATCTGGGCGTGGAAATGCCGCTGGAAGCGGTGCCGGGACTGCAGAAGCGCATCACCAAGGCCGCGCGCAAGGCGGGCAAGCCGGTGATTGTGGCCACCCAGATGCTGGAATCCATGATCCATGCGCCGGTGCCCACCCGCGCCGAAGTTTCCGACGTGGCCAACGCCATTTTCGACGGCGCCGATGCTGTGATGCTTTCGGCGGAATCCGCTTCCGGCGATTTCCCGGAAGTCGCGGTACACACCATGGACCGCATTGCCCGCCAGGTGGAACAGGAATGGCATTACCAGGCCAATATCGAATCCTGGCGCCATGCCCCCGAAGCCACCACCGCTGACGCCATCATGGCGGCGGTGCATGAAGTGACCAATACGCTCAAGGCCCGCGCCATCATCTGCTGGACCAAGACCGGCTCGACCGCGCTTCGCGCCGCGCGCGAACGTTCGCCTGCGCCCATCATCGCGGTGACCCAGAATTGGGAAATTGCCTGCCGCCTGTCGCTGATCTGGGGCCTGCATTGCCTGATTTCGGAAGATATTCACGATTTCGACGACATGGTCGATCGCGCGGTGTCCTTCGCCGAATCCGAAGGCTTTGCCAGCAAGGGCGATCATGTGGTGATCACCGGCGGCGTGCCGCTTGGCATCACCGGTTCCACCAACATGCTGCGCGTCGCGGTGGTCGGGAAGAAATAACCCGCCTACAAGGCTACATGGCCCGGTTGTTCGCGCACCCGGGCCAGCCAGCTTTCCACTGCCGGATACGCCGATACATCAAAACCGCCTTCGGCGGCCGCGTGCGTATAGCCATAAAGCGCGATATCGGCGATGGAATAAGCACCGCCCGCGAACCAGTCATTCTGGCGCAAATGGCTTTCCATCACCCCCAGCGCGGCGTTGCCCTTGGCATGCCATTCGGGAACCAGATGGCGCTTTTTCTCCAGCGCATCCTTGGCCGCATAAGCCAGCCAATAGCGCGCCACCGCGATATAAGGCTCATGGCTATATTGCTCGAAAAACATCCATTGCAGCATCTGGGCGCGCGCCCAGGGCTCAATCGGCTGCAGCTTGGTGCCTTCGCTCAAATGAAAAAGAATGGCGCCCGATTCCGAAAGCACGCGGCCATCGGGAAATTCCAGCATGGGCACCCGGCCATTGGGATTCTTGGCCAAAAATTGCGGCGTGCGTGTCTCGCCGCCATGCAGCGGATAATCCTTCAGCGTCAGCGCAATGCCCAATTGATGCGTTGCCAGGCGTATCTTGTAGCAATTGCCCGACATCTGCATCTGATGCAGCACAAGCCCGTTGGCCATGATTTCCCCGCTTGTTTCGGCGCAGTTTAAACCAGGTTGCCCTGCAAGGCGGACATACCCGTCAGACGAAGATGCCGGTATGGGCTAGCTGATGGTCTCGCAGCTCGGCATGGCGAAATCATCGTCCACCCGCTTGGAGGTATATACAAAGCCCGTGCCCTGAAAGCGGTACACCTGCTTTTTGGCGTCATGCGACAGGATTTTATAAACGTCATTTTGCGAAACCGGATGGCCATCGACATTGCGTATCTGCAAAGTCTCGGCATCGCCTTTCAGCAACCAGCGCCCGCTCTCAAATTCGTCAGACGATTTACCGCGATTGCAGGTGCGAAATTGCACCTGGAAATTGCCGTCCGCCGCCTGGTGAATCAGCCACATCGAGCCTTTGTCATCCGGCTGGCCGATCCCGAACCAGGATCCGACCAGAAAAGGCGCCGCGAGAAAGACCTGCCGCAAACTTAAATCCCTTGGCCCTCTAGTTCTTTCGCCAGCGCCTTTTCGCGCCGTGATGCCGCCGCCAGTTGCGGATCAACCGTCAGCGCCTGGCGATACAGTTTCAGCGCACCCGGCTTGTCGCCATATTGCTCCAGCATGTCGCCCAGATCGGCCAGGGCTTCGAACTGGCGCGGATTGAGGCTGACGGCTTTCTGCAACGACACCATCGCGCCCGCATCATCGCCCGAAGCTGCCTGAATTTGCGCGCGGGCGCGCCAGCCTTCCGCGAAATTCGGCGCCACACGGGTCACCGCATCCAGCAATTTCTTGGCGGTGCCGCTGTCCGCGCTGCCCAGCGCCGCCTGGGCGCGGGTCATCAAAAGATCGACGCTGGGGCTGCCCGAAACCTTGAACAATCCGTCCAGCTTCTGCTCGATGGGATGGGCGGTTTCCGGTGAATCCGCGTCATGCAGTTGCGCGAACAGCTTGTCTTCTTCGCTGGGCGCCGCCAGCGCCGCACCGGAAAAAAACAGAGACAGCGCAAACAAGGCCGGCAAAATCCGCATAGCGCGGATCATAGCCTGCCGGGATTGAACAGGCCATTGGGATCAAACGCGGCCCGGACCGAACGGGTCAGTTCCGCCAGCGCCTTGGGCTGCGGCGGGAACACGCCCAGCGCGGCGCGGCGCGCGGCGGGAGCCCGCAGCAACATGGCATGGCCGCCAGCTTCCGCTGTGACGGCGCGGACGCGCTCGGCGTCTTCACCTTTGGCGCCAAGCCACAAAAGCCCGCCCGCCCAGTCGCCCAGCCAGAGCGGACTGGCGAGGGACGCCGCCACGCGCGCGGCTTCGGTGGGCGGCACGCTCAGCCGCCAAACATCGAGTTCCGAGGTGTTGAAGATGACCCCTTCGCCGATGGCGGCGAAGATCGCCTCGCCGGCTTCCAGTTCTTCCGCCGAACCGACCAGCAATTTCGCAGCCGTGATTTTTTCATTCAGCGGCATCTGGGCCGCTTCAAAACGGACCAGGGCCGCACCCTCACCCACATCCTCCAGGCCCGGGAAGTTGGTATTGCCGGGAATATACGCCAAGCCGCTTGGCTCCAGCGCGCTTTTCCAGATGGCACGCAAGGCGGCAAAACCCTTCTGCGGATCAAGCCCCCGCACGATCAACGTCGCCCGCGCTGAAGGCCGGGGAAAGACCCGGAAGCTGACTTCGCTCAGCACCACCAGAGTGCCGAAGGCGCCGCACACCAGCTTGGGCAGATCAAAGCCGGTGACGTTCTTGACCACCTTGGCGCCGCCGCGAAAGGCTTCGCCCAAGCCGTTGACCGCGCGAAACGCAAGCAGGGAATCGCGCGCCGCGCCGTGCCGCAGACGCCCCGGCCCGCTGGCGTCGCACGACATCGCCCCACCGATGGTGGGATTGCCGCCACAGCCGAACAGGCTCCAATGCACCGGATCAAATCCCAGGCACTGATTTTTCTCCGCAAGCGCCGCTTTCAATTCCACCAGCGGCGTGCCGGGCCGCGCCGTGACGATCAATTCTTCCGGCTGGTATTCGACAATGCCGGTGAGTTTGGAAACATCCAGAACAGGCAACGGTTTGCCGTCGGGATTGGCCATCGGCTTGCCCGCGCCGCGCCGTGTGCCGCCGGCCACAATTTCAAACGGCTCGCGCTTTTCCCGCGCCGCCCGGACGAAATCCAGAATTTCCGCTTCGCTGGAGACCCGTGTCATTGACAGTCCTCAGAAGCGCGGCAGATTGGGATGCGGCAGCTTGGCGCCATGCACATGCATATGGCCCTGCTCGACACAGGCCGACAAAGTGGGAAACACCTTGCCGGGATTGAAAAGACCGTCGCGGTCAAAAGCGCATTTGATGCGGTGCTGCTGGTCCAGATCGGCGGTGGTGAACATTTCCGTC
>CAIXUE010000304.1 GCA_903922545.1 uncultured Alphaproteobacteria bacterium
CGCTTGATGTGGCTGTCGATGGTGCGGTCATCGACATAGACCTGATCGTCATAGGCCGCGTCCATCAAACTGTCGCGGCTTTTGACAAAGCCGGGCCGCTGGGCCAGCGCCTGCAGGATCAGAAATTCCGTCACGGTCAGGCGCACGGGTTTGCCGTCCCAGGTGCATTCATGGCGCTGGGGATCCAGCGCCAGCTTGCCGCGCACCAGGGCTTCTTTTTTCTGTTCGCCGGGCGCGGCAGGCGCGCCCGCGGTGCCACGGCGCAAAACCGCGCGCACCCGCTCCAGCAGCAGGCGCTGGGAAAAGGGTTTGCGGATATAATCATCGGCCCCGGCATTGAGGCCCATCAACTCGTCAATTTCCTCATCCTTGGAGGTGAGGAAGATCACCGGCAGTTCGGTGGCGGCCTGGCGCAGGCGGCGCAGCAACTCCAGCCCGTCCATGCGCGGCATCTTGATGTCGAGGATGGCCAGGTCCGGCGGGCTGGTGGACAGCGCGGTCAGCGCCGCGGCGGGATCGGAGAAGCTTTTGACCTGATAGCCTTCCTGCTCCAGCAGCATCGTGACCGAAGCCAGAATATTCTTGTCGTCGTCAACCAGGGCGATGGTGGCCATTATCAATCCAGAGCGGGCGTGATTTCGACGTCGAACCAGTATAAAGCCTTGACGCGCAAAGCAAAGCCTTGTCCTCCATGAATCAAGTCCATCCCTATGAACCCAGGCGTTTCAAGAGCGCGGCGCCCTATTATGAGCGTTACCGGCTGGGCTATCCCGCCCGGCTGATCCGGCGGGTGATTGGTCTGGCGGGCCTTGCGCCCGGCGATGCGGTGCTGGACCTGGGGACGGGTCCAGGCCTGTTGGCGGTGCCTTTCGCAAAGGAAGGGATGGCGGTGATCGCGGCCGATCCCGAGCCGGACATGCTGGATGCGGCCGGGGCGGCGGCTGAGACGGCCGGGGTGGACATCACCCTTTGGCAGGGCGGCTCTTATGATCTGACGCCGGGCATGGGACCGTTCCGGCTTGTGACCATCGGGCGGGCCTTTCACTGGATGGACCGTGTCGCCACCCTGGCCATGCTGGACAAGATCGTGGCGCCGGGGGGCGGGGTGGTGTTTTTTCACGACGCCCATCCCGACACACCGGAGAACCGCTGGTTCAAGTTGCTGCGCGAAGTGACCGACCGTTACAGCAAGGACAGCGCGCATGTGGCGGAACGCAAATCCGGCGGCCATCGCCGCTATGAGCCTTTTCTGTTCGCTTCGGCTTTCACGCAACTGGACGGGCTTACCGTCACCACGCGGCGTGAGTTGTCGCTGGACGATCTGGTGGGGCGCAGCTATTCGCTTTCGACCTGCGCGCCGGACCGGCTGGGCGCGCGGCGCGAGGAGTTCGAGCGCGACCTGCGCGCCACGCTGGCGCCGCTGGCGCAAGAGGGCAAATTGATCGAGATTGCCGAAATGGTGGCGCTGTTGGCGCGCCGCCCCCATGAGAATGAGCGGGCATGAATTTCGACTGGGAAAAGTTCAAGCAGGGCAAGGCCTATGACCTTTTGATGGGTCTGCCTCTGATCGCCTGGTTTGTTTATGTGATGATCGGGCTGCGGCCGAACCTGGCGATCTATGCCCGCGCCGTGCTGGATGATC
>CAIXUE010000305.1 GCA_903922545.1 uncultured Alphaproteobacteria bacterium
CTGTTCGCGGCTGAGCTGGCCGCTGGTCACCGGGTCCTGGCCCTTGATGCCCTTGGCGACATCGTCATCGGCGATGCCTTTGACTTCCAGCGGATGCAGCCCGCAGAAATCGGCGATCTGCTCGAACGACAGGCCCGTATTGTCCACCAGCCAGACGGCGGTGGCTTTGGGCATCAGGGGCTTTGCTTCGACGGCCATGAGTTTTTCCTTTCCCGGGCGAGGCTTTCCGCCCCGTCCCTTCGCTCGCTTGTTGACGCTCGAGGAAGGCCGGTGTTTTAGCCTCTCTCGAGGCCTCAAGCCAAGGCTTTTCAAAACCCCCAAAAATGCGGGCTAAGTCACGGAATAAGCAGGATTTTTCCAATATGGCCCGACGCCGCCATCATCGCATGGGCCTTTTGCGCCTCACCCAGACCCAGCCTGGCCTCCACCACCGGCCTGATCCACCCTTGCCCGACCAGGGGCCAGATCTGGCCCAGCAGCGCACCGCGGATCGCGCCTTTCTCTTTCACGCTGCGCCCTCTCAGCGTGCTGCCCGTCAGCGTCAGCCGCTTGGTCATCAGGGGCAGGAAATTGACCTCGGCTTTTGAACTTTTCTGATAGGCGATATTGACGATGCGCCCGCCAAACGCCGCCGCCGTCATGTTGCGCTGGATATAATCGCCGCCCACCATGTCCAGGATCACATTCACGCCCTGGCCGCCCGTTTCGGCGGCGATCACCGCGACAAAATCCTCGGTCTTGTAATTGATGGCGCGTTTTGCGCCCAGCGCCACACAGGCCTGGCATATTTCATCGCTGCCGGCGGTGGTGAAAACCTCATGGCCAAGGGCATGCAGCATCTGAATGGCATTGACGCCAATACCGCTGGAGCCGCCATGCACCAGAACCCGTTCACCCTGCTCAAGCCGCGCGCCGCCCCACAGATTGGTCCAGGCGGTGAACAGCGCTTCGGGAAACGCCGCTGCATCCATCAGATCCAATGAGGCCGGCACCGGCAAGCAGCAAGATGCCGCCGCCACGGCATATTCGGCATAACCGCCGCCAGGGATCAGGGCGCAGACGCAATCGCCTTTTTTCCATTCACTGACGTCCGGACCCAGCGCCTCGACAATGCCGGAAACTTCCATACCCAAGGTGTCAGGCGCGCCGGGCGGCGGCGGATAAGCCCCACGCGCCTGCAACATATCGGCCTGGTTAAGACCGGCGGCCGCGACTTTAATCAGGATTTCGCCCGGCCCCGGTTGGGGCCTCGGCGCTTGGCGCACAACCAGACGATAATGCGGGCCGGGATTTTCAACGCCGATGCTTTGCATGATAATAAAAGCCTAGCCGGAAAGTGCTTTTATGGATAGCGACGATATTTCTCCCCGCAAGAAGCTGCCCGATATCCAGCTGGGACAGGATATTTCCACCCTCTCCGCGCATGAGCTGGAGGCGCGCATCCAAAGGCTGGAAGAGGAGATCGAACGCTGCAAGGCCGAGATTATCGCTCGCAATGCCACACGCTCGGCGGCGGAAAATTTCTTCAAACGTTGAATGCGCCCAAAAATTCAGCGTTAATATTCACAGCAGGAATACGGCCCCGCTGCACGATTTACCACGCATAAGGCTTTCGCCGCGCCCGCATGCTTGCTAGCGTCCCGCACCATAAGAAAAGGGGCGGGCATGTCGCGCGGTGAAATCGAAAATCTGAACGGGTTGACGCAGCAGTCATTCACCGGTTCCTCGCTCTTCGAAAAAACCTTCGATGAAGGCATGGCGCTGGTGGAAGAAACCGCGCGCTATCTGGATGGCAAGGGGCGCGAGGAATCGCGCGGTCTGCCGCGCAAGGCGGCGATGCTTTATGCCGGCGAAAGCATGCGGGTCACCACCCGCCTGATGCAGGCGGCAAGCTGGCTTCTGGTGCAGCGCGCCGTGCATGACGGCGACATGGAACCGGGCGCCGCTTCCCAGGATCGTTATCGTTTGGGCTCCAAGGAAATCTGCCTGGGAAAATCCGCCGAAGGCGTGGAAAGCCTGCCGCCCGCGCTGCAGGATCTGCTGGAACGCAGCGACAATCTTTATCGCCGCATCGCCCGGCTGGACGATGTGCTGTTCGGGGATTGTGAACCGGCGCCCGGTGCGCGCGGCCAGCAGGACACCCTGGCCCAGGCCTTCGGGACGGAATAACAAAAAAGGCGGCCATTTCTGGCCGCCCTTTTCCAAATTCTTTTATGCCGTTTACTTCACGAAGCTGGCGAACTTCTTGTTGAAGCGCGTCAAACGACCACCGCGGTCCATCAGCTGCTGCTGGCCGCCGGTCCAGGCCGGGTGGGTCGAAGGGTCGATATCCAGCGTGACCTTCTGGCCCGCCTGACCATAGGTGGTGCGGGTCTTGTAGGTGGTGCCGTCGTTCAGCTGAACTTCGACAAAATGATAGGCGGGGTGGATACCCTTTTTCATGGCGCGGCCTTTGACTTAGCGAGCGCGGCTTATAAGGGAGGGTCCCCCCGCTGGCAAGCCTTTGGCGGGGTCCGGGAACACCCTATATAAGCCCCCAGAACCCACGGAAAAGGCCGTCTTTTGAGCATTCAGGAAGCACGCATGTCCGGGCGGCCCAAATCCCGTTCCATGGCCCCCCTGGGCCGGGTCCTGCCGTTCCTGCGCCCCTACCGCTGGCGGATCCTGGCCGGTTTTGTCGCCCTGCTCTGTTCCTCGACCGCGACCCTGATGCTGCCTTTCCTGGCGCGCGGGCTGATCGACCAGCAATTCGTCGCCCGCCAGGCCGGCCAGGTCGGCCATTATTTTCCCATCTTCATCGCCGCCGCCGCGGTGCTGGGCCTGTCTTCGGCGACACGGTTTTATTTTGTCACCTGGCTGGGTGAGCGGGTCACCGCCGATATCCGCACCGCCGTCTTCGCCAATGTGCTGCGCCTGACGCCGGCCTTTTTTGAAATCACCCGCACCGGTGAAGTCCTGTCGCGTCTCACTGCCGATACCACTTTGGTGCAGACGGTGATCGGCTCGTCCGCTTCGGTGGCGCTGCGCAATATGGTGACACTGACCGGCGGCCTGGCCTTGATGTTCTTCACCAGCCTGAAGCTGACTTCACTGGTGCTGGGCGCGGTGGTGGCGATCATGCTGCCTCTGATCCTGTTCGGCCGCTGGGTGCGCCGCCTCAGCCGCACCAGCCAGGACCGCATCGCCGATAGCAGCGCCCGGGCCAGCGAGACGCTGAATGCGGTGCAGACGGTGCAGGCCTTCACCCGCGAAAACGAAGAAACCGCCGCTTTCTCCGGCACGGTGGAATTGTCTTTCGATGCCGCCATCACCCGCACACGGGCGCGGGCGGTGATGACCTCGGTGGTGATCTTCACTTTCTTCTCGGCGCTGGCCAGCGTGCTTTATATCGGCGCACAGGATGTCGTCGCCCATCAGATGACCGCCGGCACGCTGGTTCAGTTCATTATTCTTGGCGGCATTGTCGCCGGCGGTTTCGGATCGCTGTCAGAAGTGTGGGGCGATTTGCAGCGCGCCGCCGGCGCGTCCGAACGGTTGATGGAACTGCTTCACACCAAGCCGGCCATCGCGCCGCCGGCCCATCCCAAAATCCTGGCCGCGCCGGCCAAGGGTGCCGTGGCTTTCGACAATGTGAGTTTTCATTATCCATCCCGTCCCGACAGCGCGGCGCTGAAGGATTTTTCGCTTGTTGTTGCGCCGGGTGAAGCGGTGGCGCTGGTGGGTCCCTCGGGGGCCGGAAAAACCACGGTTTTCGCGCTGTTGCTGCGTTTCTTCGCCGCGCAGCAGGGCCGTATTTCCTTCGACGGCGTGGAGATTGGCGATGTTGATCCGGTGGCGTTGCGCGGTCATATCGCGGTGGTGACGCAGGATCCGGTGATTTTCTCCGGCACCATCGCGTCCA
>CAIXUE010000306.1 GCA_903922545.1 uncultured Alphaproteobacteria bacterium
AACGCAATTTTGAGCATGAAAATCGCTTTGGCTTCGCTTGTCTGACCTTACGGCCTATAAAATCACGGTCGAGAGAGGCTTTACCGTGACGTTCCCTTTTCTCAAAAAGCTGCGCGCCTTTGGGCGCCACCGCCGCGCCAACGCCGGCGTCGAGTTCGCGTTTATCGCGCCGGTGTTTTTCACCCTGCTGCTGGGCATCATGGAAGTGGGCATTATTTTTTATGCCCAGAACACGCTGCAATATGCCTCCCAGGTGGCGGGCCGCGAAATCCGCACCGGCACGGCGCAGAACACCGCATACGGCTCGGCCGCCAAATGCAGCGGCGGAACCGGCGGTTCGGGAACCGCGGGCGCCTATGCCTCATCGCAGGAATGGTTCAAGGACCAGATCTGTTGCGGCATTTCCTCGCTGCTAACCGATTGCACCAACTCGCTGCATGTCAGTGTGCAGAATTACACCGCCGGCTTCGGCTCGGATTTCAGCAACAGCACCGATTCCAAGGGCAATCTGCAGCCCGTGACCGATACCTATAGTCCCGGCACGGCCTGCGATGTGGTGCTGCTGCGCGCCACGTATAACTGGACCGTGGTCACGCCGTTGATGTCGGCTTTCCTGGTCAATATGGCCAACAGCCAGCATTTGCTGTCGGCCACCACGGCCTTCCGCAACGAGCCTTTCACCAGCGCCTCTGGCGGCTGTTGACGCCATGCGGCGGCTTTGCGGTTTCCTGAAAAGTAGCGAAGCATCCATCGCGGTGGAATTCGCCTTTATTGCGCCGGTGATGGTGGGCCTGTTCTTTGGCCTCAGCGAATTGGCGGCGGCCGAAGGCGTGCGCGGCGATGTGGTCAATTTGGCCAGTGTGGGCGCCGATCTGGTGGCGCAGGAAAGTTCGGCCACCAGCAGCGACATGAGCAATGTGTTCAGCGCCCTGCAGGCGATGCTTTATCCGTACGACGCCACCAATGTGCAGATCACCATCACCAGTGTGGTGGACAACAACACCACCACCGGCGGCAAAGTGGCCTGGAGCTGCACCCAGGGCGGCACGGCGCGTTCGGCGGGCGCGACTTATACCTTCCCCACGGCGGCGCAAGGCGTCATCACCAAGGGCGGCGGCGGCAGCGTGATCATGGCCGAAGTCAATTACAGCTATTCACTGCCGGTCAATCTGAGCATTCCCGGCATTCTCAACCTTTCCGGGCCTTATGCGCTGAGCAACGTCTTTTTTTCCAAGCCGCGCAAGGTGCTGCAAGTACCTCTATCTTCTTGTCCGTAGTTTTTTGATCCCCCTCTGCCTTCGCTGGCCCGAGGGCCAGCTACGGCATCTCCCCCTTTTATGCGCTTCGTGCAAAAGGGGGAGGAAAGCCTGTGTGCGCTGAGAGAAGATCAACGGGCTCTGATCAATCCTTCTTGCGCCACCGAGGCGATCAGCTTTCCATCGCGGGTGAAGATGGCGCCGCGGCTGAAGCCGCGCGCACCCGACGCCGAAGGACTGTCCTGGGCATAAAGCAGCCAGTCATCGAAGGCGAAGTCGCGATGAAACCACATGGCGTGATCCAGGCTGGCCACTTGCAGGCCCGAAAGCACGCTTTTGCCATGCGGCAGGAGGGCGGTGGAAAGAAGCGTGGCGTCGGAGGCGAAGGCCAGAAGCGGACGCGTCTTTTCCGGCGGCACAGGACCGGTGGCGCGAAACCAGACATTGTCATATGGCGGACGGGCCGGGCGGTCGCCCGGCGGATCCAGCACCACCGGCCTTGTTTCAAAGGGCTGGGCGCGCGTCAGCCAGGCGCGCAAAGCCTCCGGCAATTCGGTTTTGGTTTTTCGGAGTGCTTCGCGTTCGTCTTCCAGCTGTTCGGGTGACGGCACCTTTGGCATTTCGAATTGATGGTCAAAGCCCGGTTCGGGTGTCTGAAAAGACGCAGCCAGAATAAAAATCTGCTTGCCGTTCTGCATCGCCACGACGCGGCGGACGGTGAAGCTGTGGCCATCGCGCGAGCGGTCCACTTCGTATGTGATAGGCGCGCGCGGATCGCCGGGGCGCAGGAAATAACCGTGCAAAGAATGACAGATGCGTGACACATCAACGGTGCGGGTGGCGGCCGTCAGCGCCTGACCCAGCACCTGGCCGCCATAAACCCGCTGAACGCGGCCTTCGGGGCTTTGGGCCTGGAAGACATCGTCTTTAACCGTTTCCAGATCCAGCAGCGCCAACACTTCGGCCAGCGCATCTTTTTCGTGCCTGTTTCGCTGATCCGTCATGCAAATGCCCTATCCCCTTCATGTCCGATTCGCGAGGGTGTCATCAGTATGGCCAATCTGCTCCTGGAACGCGCCGCCCATCAACGCCCCCTGGGCACCCGCAGGGGAGCGATGGAACGGCTTTTCACCCTGATGTTTCAGGGCTTTGTTTATAACCAGATCTGGGAAGACCCCAGCGTTGACCTGGAGGCGCTGGAGCTGGCGCCCCATCACCGCCTGCTGACCATCGCCAGCGGCGGCTGCAATATCCTGAATTACCTGGCCGCCGCGCCAGCGCAAATCATCGCCCTGGACCTTAATCCCAATCATGTCGCGCTGACCAAACTGAAGCTGGCGGCGCTGGAGCATCTGCCCGGGCATGAGAGTTTTTTCCGCTTCTTCGGCGCGGCGAATGGAAACGACAACGTCGAGGCTTTTGACACCTGGCTGGCCGGTCCGCTGGACGCCGGCACCCGCGCCTATTGGCAGAAGAAAATCGGTCCGCGCCAGCGCCGCCGCATCGAAATGTTCGCGCGCAGTTTTTATCATCATGGCTTGATGGGCCGCTTTATCGGCCTGTTGCATGTGGTGGCGCGGCTGCATGGCAAGAAGCTGGACCGGTTGCTGGAAGCCAAGACGGTGGGTGAGCAGCGCGCCGCATTCGACACCTTGATCGCGCCTTTGTTTGATTCGCGCGCCATCAAGCTGATTTCCAAATCGCCGGTATCGCTTTATGCGCTGGGAATTCCGCCGGCCCAGTATGACGCGCTGGTGTCGTCGGGCAATGCGATCGCTGTGCTGCGCGAACGCGTGGAGCGGTTGGCCTGTGATTTTCCCATCCAGGACAATTATTTTGCCTGGCAGGCGTTTGGCCGCGGCTATGACCTGGCCAACCGCGAAGCGGTGCCCGCCTATCTGCGGCAAGAAAATTATGGCGCCCTGAAAGCGCGCATTGGCAATGTCAGCGTGCATCACGCGTCGCTGGTGGATTTCCTCAAAGCCCAGCCGGCGCAATCGCTGCATCGCTATGTTCTTCTGGATGCGCAGGACTGGATGAATGAAAGCCAGCTTGCCGATTTGTGGGCCCAGATTGACCGCACCGCCGATTCACGCGACGCCAAGGTGATTTTCCGCACCGCCGGAGCGGAATCGCCGTTGCCGGAAAAATTGCCGGAGAGCTTGCTAGCGCCGTGGCTCTATCACGAATGGCAAAGCAGGGTGCTGCATGCCCAGGATCGTTCCTCCATCTATGGCGGTTTTCATGTCTATGCACGCCGCCCGCTTAGCTGAAGCAGCGCAAACGGACGATCATTTCGGGCTGATGGACCAGGTCTATCGGCGCCAGCGCCATTTCTATGACCTCACCCGCAAATATTATCTTCTGGGCCGCGACGCCCTGATCCGCGACCTGGATTTGAAAGACGGCGCGCGGCTGGTGGAAATTGGCTGCGGCACGGGACGCAACCTGATCGCCATCGCGCGGCGCTATCCCAAGGCCAGGCTTTATGGATTGGACGCATCGGCGCAGATGCTGGCCACGGCGCGGCGAGAAGTGGCGCGGGCTGGCCTCTCCAACCGCATCACGCTGGTGCATGGGTTGGCGGAAGACATTGCCCCTGCCGCTTTTGGGGTGGAGAGCTTCGACCACGCGCTTTTCTCTTATAGTCTTTCCATGATCCCGGGCTGGCGTCAGGCTTTGACCGCGGCGGAAGCGGTGCTTTCCAGCCAAGGCCTTGTTCATATTGTGGATTTTGGCGATTTTCGCACTTTGCCGGGGCGGCGGTTGATGGCGGCCTGGTTGGCAATATTTCATGTAAGCCCCAGGGCGGAATTGCTGGCCGGTCTGGAAGCGGAATTCGGCGAAAAAGCGCTGGCGGTTTTGCCGGGACGGTACGCTTTTCGCCTTTCGCTGCCCAAAAATAGGGCTGCGGCCATCGCATGTGGCAGCAACGTCACAGGCATCGCATAAAATCTTGAAAAGCAGTTCCCGATGGGTTCCAATGTTGCAGTAGCGAGGGAGACTTTTTGCCCTCTGGTAGTTATACCATTGATAACTGTGGGCTGATTTTGGCGGGATTTCATGCTGTGCAGTCGATTTAGCGAGGGAAACAATGAAAATTCGGATGATCGCCTTGGCAGGCGTGGCAGCGGCCGCGCTCTCAACCCCGGCAATGGCCAATGAGGGCTGGTATCTCGGCTTGGGCGCCGGCTGGGATCAACAGTCAGGCATCAAGTCCACGTCCGTTCCTGCCCCGGCGACCTTCTCGGCCAAGAGCCAGGCGTCCAGTGGCGCGCTGCTGGCCGGCTCCTTCGGTTATGTCTGGGACAGTGGCTTGCGCATTGAAGATGAAGTCAGCTGGTCGGGCCACGACATCAAGACCGGTGGCGCGCGTTCCGGTTACGACAGCACCACCGCCGATATGGTGAATTTCGTTTACGACATACCGCTGGATGAAAACTGGAAGCTGTCGGTCGGCGCCGGTATCGGCGAAGGCGCGGCCCGTCTTCACAACACCATCCCCGGCCAGACGGGTGATCTGTACAATTCCGGCCGCAGCTCCTTTGCCTATCAGGGCATCGCGGGCCTGGCCTATGCGCTGGCGCCGGATGTGGATCTGTTCGTGGATTACCGCTATCGCGCGCTGAACGTGGATTCCAATCTGCCCAGCGGCTATGCGGCGCTTTCTCCCATTCATGTGAGCAATATCACTGAAAATGCGGTGATGGTCGG
>CAIXUE010000307.1 GCA_903922545.1 uncultured Alphaproteobacteria bacterium
CGATGGCGGCATCGAGCTGGGCCCGCGAATAGCAACGGCTTTCCAGCGACACGGCGTTCAGTTGCGCCATGTCGATCCGACCCTGATTGATGCCCGGATGCACGCCGCGCGCATTGCTGAAATGCCCGGCATAGAATTTCTTGGTCCGCACCGATGACGCGCCATGGGGATAGGCATAGCTCGCCAGCACGGCGCCGTTCATAAACGGTGCCAGGAAATCGGCATTGCGCGCCCGGTCCGCCGCCAGCGCCGCATCCGGCAACAGCGGCGTCTTTTCATGGCCAAAACCGTGACAGGCAATTTCATGCCCCGCCGCCGCTAAGCCACGCAAATCACCTTCATTGTAAAAAACAGTGCCGCGCTCGGTCAGGCCGCAGAAGCGGCCGGCGGTATAATAAGTGCCGCGCGCGCCATACCGCGCCAGGATCTTGCCGCCGATCTCCCAGGCTGATTTTGGAAAATCGTCAAAGGTGATGCTGGCGATGGGCTTGCGCGCAGCCATGCGGGCGGGCCGCACATTGGTCTTCCGGGCGATGAAGCGGGTCAGGCGCATCGGGAACATCCTGCTTTTGTAGCCGGGCAAGCGTTAATAGGCGGGAAAGGCTCGACAAAACGTGGTCTCACAGGCATTTATCCGCCATGTCCCACAGTCTTCAGATCGGTGATGTCACCATTCCCGGCCGGGTGCTGATCGCGCCCATGACCGGCGTTTCCGATCTGCCCTGTCGCCAGACCGCCGCCGCCGAAGGCGCGCCCTATGTCGCCACCGAGATGGTGGCCTGCGATGCCTTCGCGCGTGAACGCCCCGATGTGGTGCGCCGGGCCGCTATCGGCACCAAAGATCAAAAAGACGCGCTGCCGCTGATGGTCATTCAATTGGTGGGCCGTGAGGCCGAATGGATCGCAAAAGGCGCCAAACTTGCCGAACAGGCCGGCGCCGACATCATCGACCTCAACATGGGCTGCCCTTGCAAAGAAGTGACCGGCGCCCTGTCCGGCTCCGCCCTGATGCGCGAACCGGAATTGGCCAAGCGGCTGATCGGCGCGGCGGTGCAAGCAACTTCGCGCCCCGTCACATTGAAGATGCGATTGGGCTGGGACGATCACTGGAAAAACGCGCCTGAGATCGCGCTGGCCGCCGAGCAGCTTGGTATTAAAGCCGTCACCGTGCATGGCCGCACCCGCCAGCAATTTTTTCGCGGGGCCGCGGACTGGCGCGCCGTGGCTGATGTCAAACAGGCCGTGAAAATTCCCGTCATCGTCAATGGCGACATCCATGATGTGGCCAGCGCCCGCGCGGCGCTGGCGCAATCGGGCGCCGATGGCGTGATGATCGGGCGCGGTGGTTATGGCCGCCCCTGGCTGGCGGCGGAATTGAACCGGGCGCTGGCCGATGACGAGCCTTTGGCCGAACCCGCGCCAGGCCGGCGCTTTGAAATCATCCTGGCCCACCTCGCCCGCTCTGTGAAATTTTACGGCGAAGCGTTCGGAGTCAAAATTTTCCGCAAACACCTTGGCTGGTATATGGAAAATGCCCCGCTTGCGCTGTTTGACGGCGATCCCCTTACCCGGCGCAGGGAAAAGTCCCGCCTGTGTCAAATTGACAAGGCAGGGGCTTTAGAGACCGCATTGGCCGCACTTTGGACAAACCCGCCCCTTCCAATTGGCCAAACCGCTCTTATTTAAAGGGCTGTCATGGGTTTTGTGGCTCCGGTCTGGTATGGAGCGCCGCCCATCGGGGATATTGATTCAAGGGGATTTCATGCTGCGCCGTCTTGCCGTTATCGCGTTATGCGCCGCCGCTCTTTGCGCCTGCGGCCAACCCCCGCAACAGAAACTGCCGCCGCCGGTGGTGGGCTTCATTGTCATCAAGGAACAGCCGGTGCCGCTGACGGCCGAACTTCCCGGCCGCACCGATCCGTTTGCTTCGTCGGACGTGCGCCCCCAGGTCTCGGGCATCATCCTGCGCCGCCTCTTCACCGAAGGTTCTGTGGTCAAGAAAGGCCAGCCGCTCTACCAGATCGATCCGGCTCCCTATCAAGCCGCGCTGGAAAGTGCTGAGGCCACACTGACCAGCACCAAGGTGAAAGCCGACCGCTATGCCAGGCTGCTCGCCGCCAACGCGGTTGCGCCGCAGGATGCCGATGATGCCAAAGCCGCTTATCTCACCGCCAAGGCCGCCGCCGATACCGCGCGCATCAATCTGAATTACACCCATATCGAAGCGCCCATCACCGGGCGCATCGGCGCCTCCAGCGTCACCGAAGGCGCGCTGGTCACCGCCAGCCAGGCCAATGCCCTGGCAACCATCTCCACCCTTGATCCCATCTATGTGGATATCGACCAGTCCAGCTCCGAACTCATCGCGCTCAAGCGCGCCGCCCAAGCGTGTCAGATCGGCGCCGGCGGCGCGGATGTCACCCTCAAGCTGGATGACGGCAGCGACTATGCGCAAAAGGGCAAACTGCAATTCACCGATGTGACAGTGGACCCGACCACCGGCTCGGTGCGCCTGCGCGCCATCTTCCCCAATCCCGATGGCTTGCTGCTGCCCGGTCTTTATGTCCGCGCCACAGTCAATCAGGGCGTGGATCCCAAAGGCATCCTGGTGCCGCAAGAAGGCGTCAGCCACAACACCCGGGGCGAGCCCACCGCACTGGTGGTGGACGACAAGAACATGGCGCGCCTGCGCGTGCTCAAGACCGGCCGCGCCGTCGGCGGCGACTGGCAGGTGCTGGATGGGCTCAAGCCCGGCGACAAGCTGATCGTGGAAGGCCTGCAGAAAGCCCAGCCCGACATGCCGGTAACGGCCATGCCTTCGCAAACCGTCAAGTCCTAGGCGCGCCCCATGGGTTTTTCCCGCTTCTTCATCGACCGGCCGGTCTTCGCCTGGGTCATCGCCATTGTGATCATGCTGGCGGGTGGCATTGCCGCCTACTCGCTGCCCGTGGCGCAATATCCCGTCATCGCCCCGCCGGCGGTGGTGGTGAGCACGTTCTATCCCGGCGCTGACGCCGAAACGTTGCAGAACTCCGTCACCCAGGTGATCGAACAGCAGCTCACGGGCCTGGACAATCTTCTCTATTTCTCCTCGGCCTCGAACGCCGATGGCTCGGTCTCCATCACCGCAACTTTCGCGGCGGGCACCAATCCCGACATCGCCCAGGTTCAGGTGCAGAACAAGGTGCAGCAGGCGCTGCCCCAGCTTCCGTCCCAGGTGCAGCAGCAGGGCGTCACCGTCACCAAGTCGCTGCCCAACTTCATCCTGATCGTGGCGGTCTACGACGATAGCGGCCGTTACAACAATGTCGATATTTCCGACTTTTTGATCTCCAAGATGCAGGACCCGCTGTCTCGCGTCACCGGCGTGGGCAATGTGCAGGTGTTCGGCGCGCAATATGCCATGCGCATCTGGCTCGATCCCTACAAGCTGCACAATTTCGGCCTGATGCCGTCTGACGTCGGCAATGCCGTGCGCGCCCAGAACGTCCAGGTCTCGGCCGGTTCGATCGGCGCCCAACCCGCCGTGCCGGGCCAGGAGCTGAACGCCACCGTCACCGCCCAGTCCCAGCTTCAGACCCCGGAAGAATTCCGCAACATCATTCTGAAGACCGATCCCTCCGGCGCCGTGGTGCGCCTGGGCGATGTGGCGCGGGTCGAACTGGGCGCGGACAATTATTCCATCAAGAGCCTTTTCAACGGCAAGCCGGCTTCGGGCGCCGCCATCATGCTGGCGCCGGGCGCCAACGCGTTGCGCACCGTGGACGCGGTAAAAGCCAAGGCGGATTCACTGCGCGCCAGCCTGCCGCCGGGCATGCAGCTCAGCTATCCCATCGACAACACCGATTACATCCGCCTCTCCATCCGCCAGGTGGTCGAGACGCTGATCGAAGCGATCGCGCTGGTGATTTTGGTGATGTACATCTTCCTGCAGAACTGGCGCACCACCCTGGTGCCGGCCGTGGCCGTGCCGGTGGTGCTGCTTGGCACGTTCGGCGTGCTGGCCGCCGTGGGCTACACCATCAATACTCTCACACTGTTCGCGCTGGTGCTGGTGATCGGCCTTCTGGTCGATGACGCCATCGTGGTGGTCGAGAATGTTGAGCGCATCATGCGCGAGGAACGTCTCAGCCCGCGTGACGCGACCCTAAAATCCATGACCGAAATCACCGGCGCCCTGATCGGCATCGGCCTGGTCCTCACCGCCGTCTTCCTGCCCATGGCGTTCTTTGGCGGCTCGACTGGCGTCATCTACCGGCAATTCTCCGTCACCATCGTCTCGGCCATGCTGCTGTCCATCATGTGCGCCCTGGTGCTGACGCCGGCGCTTTGCGCCACCCTGCTCAAGCCCTATTCCGAGGAACATGCCGGCAGCGGCTTGCTGGGCAGGTTCTTCGGCTGGTTCAATCGCAGCTTTGAGCGCATGCGCGAATCCTACCGCCACGGCCTCAACCGCACCCTCAATCACAGAAGCATCGTCATGTTCTGCTATGCCGGCATCGTGGCGCTGCTGGTGTTTTTGTTCGTGCGCATGCCCACCGGCTTTTTGCCGGGCGAAGATCAGGGTTTTGTCATCAGCCTGATCACCCTGCCTGCCGGCGCCACCCAGGACCGCACCATGGATGTGGCCAATGAAGTCGGCCATTACTTCCTGGAAACCGAAAAAGCCAATGTGGACTTTGTGTTCACCGTGGCGGGTTTCAGCTTCTCCGGCTCCGGCCAGAATGCCGGCATCGCCTTTACCCATTTGCGCCCCTGGGACCAGCGCTCGGGCGTGCAGAACAGCGCCCAATCCATCGCGGGCCGCGCCTTTGGAAAATTCTTCATGCTGCCCACGGCGCAGGTCGTCAGCATCGTACCGCCCGCGGTGCAGGAGCTGGGCCAGTCCAACGGCTTTGAAATCGAGATGGAAGATCGCGGCAATATCGGCCATGCCAAAATGGTCGAGGCCCGCAACATGCTGCTGGGTCTTGCGGCGCGCGACCCCGCCTTCGCCCAGGTCTATCCCAACAGCCTGGACGACACCCCGCAGCTTCACATCAATATCGACCAGCCCAAGGCCAACGCGCTGGGCGTGGCAACAGCAGACGCCAACGCCACACTGTCCACGGCCTGGGGGGGCGAGTTCGTCAACAATTTCATCGACCGTTCCCGCGTCAAGCGCGTCTATATGCAGGGCGATGCGCCGTTCCGCATGACGCCGCAGGATCTGGACCGCTGGTACGTGCGCACCTCCACCGGCTCCATGGCGCCCTTCTCCTCTTTCGCCACGGCAAACTGGACAGTCGGTCCCACCACCCTGACCCGCTATAACGGCTTCGGCTCCATCGACATCCAGGGCGTGCCCGCGCCCGGCGTCAGCTCCGGCACATCGCTGGCGGAAATGGCCAAGCTGTTCCAGCAACTGCCCAAGGAAGTGGGCTATGAACTGACCGGGCTGTCCTTCCAGGAAGAAGCCAGCGGCGCCCAGGCGCCGGCGCTTTATGCCCTCTCGATCTTCATCATCTATCTGTGCCTTGCGGCGCTTTACGAAAGCTGGGCGATCCCGCTGTCGGTGATGATGGTCATTCCCTTGGGCGTGATCGGCGCCGTGGCGGCGGCGTCAGCCCGCGGCCTCTTCAACGACATCTATTTCCAGGTCGGCATGCTGGCCACTATCGGCCTGTCCGCCAAGAACGCGATCCTGATCGTGGAGTTCGCGGTGGACAATGAGAAGAAGGGTCAGAAAGCCTTTGACGCGGCGATGAACGC